>JAFAOZ010000037.1 GCA_019247395.1 Vulcanimicrobiota bacterium
CATCCCGCGTATGGCGCCGTGACGCTGGCGCTGATGACCGGCTGCGCGCCGGATGCGCTCGTCCTGGTCGCCGATCCGCGCCGCCGCCGCATCGAGCAGTACTCCACGCCGACGTTGAGCTACAACGAATCGATCTCGCTGCACGAACGAATTCTCGCGACGATGAAACCGGCACCGGTCGCCGGCATCGCGCTCAATACGCATGGATTGAGTGACGACGACGCGCGGGCGGAGATCGAGCGCGGTCGCGACGAAACCGGCCTGCCCTGCGACGATCTCGTCCGTTTCGGCGCCGACGCATTCTATGCGGCCATCCGCGATCGCATCGTCAAGACGGCACCCCTAACCGCGGCCGCACCTCCGTGATCGGCGGCCGCCGAGCCGTCGCCGCAATGGCGGTGCTGGCCCTCGCGAGCTGCGCCGCTCCGCAGGCGCAAGGCTCTCACTACGAACGCAACGCATGGACCATCCCGGGCGTCGTCCGCCTTGGCGAGAACGAAGAGCCGGACAATCTCAATCTGATGTATGCCCACACCGAGGCGACCGACGTGATCTCGGGGCTGCTCTTCTCGTTCGTTTTGCGTTACGACGAACGCGGGAATTACGTTCCCGACCTCGCGACCCAAGTTCCAACCACTCGCAACGGCGGCATCAGCGCCGACGGAAAACGCATCGTCGTGCACCTGCGCCGCGGCGTCGTGTGGGCCGATGGCGCACCGCTGACCGCCAACGATTGGCTCTTCACGTATCGCGCGGTGAACAATCCCAACAATAACGTCAAGACGCGGTACGGTTGGGACGCAATTGCATCCGCAAGCGCGCCGAACCCGTACACGCTCGTCATCAACCTCAAACGCCCGAACGTCGCGGTACTCGGCATTTTGGCGATGGGGGGCGCAGGCTATCCGCCGATGCCGGCCCATTTGCTTGCGAAATTGCCGAATCTCAACTCGGCCGTCTTCAACGAGCACCCGCTCTCGAGCGGGCCGTACCTGCTTTCGGCCTGGAATCACGGCTCATCGCTCGTTTTCGTTCCAAATACGCGCTACTTTCGTGGGGCGCCGCGCGTCAAACAAGTGATTTGGAAGATCATTCCGGACGTCAACACACTCTTCAACGAACTCGCCACACACCAGATCGACGTCTATCGCAACGTCAGTCCCAATAGCATCTCGCGTCTGAGCGGCATCTCGGGAATACGCATCGACCGGCGGCTGATCGCGTCTTGGCGCCATCTCGGCATCAACTGCAGCCGTCCACAGCTCGCCGAGGTACGGGTTCGCCGGGCGATCGCCGAGGCAGTCGATTGGAAACGGATCGAGGATACCGTCTTTCATGGCGTCGATACCCTCGCCGTCTCCGACATCTTCCCCGAATCGTGGGCAGCACCGTCGTTGCCGGCGTACCGCTACGATCCGGACGATGCAAAACGGCTCCTCGCGCAAGCCGGCTGGACGCCGGGCGCGGACGGCATCCTGCACAAAGGCCCGCTCGCGCTGCGTTTGAGCCTATACGCCACGACCGGTCATCAAGAGAACACCGAATCGCAGCTCTTGATTCAATCCATGCTGCGCACGGTCGGCATCGACGTGGCCATCCGAAATTATCCCGGCAGCTATTTGTTTGCAATGAACGGTCCGCTCTATACCGGCAAGTACGATCTGGAATGGTCGATTGAGACGAACGGCCCAGACCCCGATAACTCGGGCAGCTGGAACGCGGCATTCATTCCGCCGCGAGGAGCGAACACGTCGTGGCTCAACGACCCGATCGTTAATGCGACGAGCGCAGCTGCGGCGAGTACGTTCGATATTAATACCCGCAAGCGGCTCTATCAGCGCGAATCCGAACGGATTCGTGCCGTCGTCCCGGCCGTTTTCTTCAGCTGGCGCATGAACTACACGGCGATGAATTCCGATCTCAAGAACTACGTTCCGGCGGCGTTCATCGGCGACACGTGGAACGCGTGGGCGTGGCGGATTTGAGCGAGGCCGCATTCGCGCAACAGTTGCGCGCCAGCGAGTCCGCGCAGCTCTTCTTCGAGCCCGCCCGCAGCGGGGTGCTCAGCTGGAATACTCACGCGCCCAGCGGCCGGCTTTCGTTTCGGTTGCTCCGCGCACGCCGGCCGGCGAGCGATTGGCTCGATCACACCGAGTGGCGCCCTGCGGGCGCAAAATCGTTCAGCCCCGAACACGAAGGAACGCGCGTCGAGATCGACGTCATCCGCGCGGTGCAGCCGTTCGACGGTATCGAGGTTCGTGCGCGCGGCGTCGAGTTCGAGCTCCTCGCCTTCTCCTCGCCGGTCCGTGCGCGCCCGTCGCTTCCATATGCGCGCGAGGCGCTCATTCTCGACGTTCCGGCTCGTTCGCAATATATCGTGGAAGAGGAGCGAGGCTGGTGCAGCCCGGCGAGCTTGACGATGATTCACGCCTTCCACGGCATCGAGGGCCAAGTCGATGAAACGGCGCGCGCCGTTTTCGACCGCGCGTACAACGGCACCGGAAACTGGTCGTTCAACGTCGCGTACAGCGGCCGCCTCGGTTTACGCGCAGTCGTGGCGCATCTTGCCAATCTCGATCACGCGCAGCGTCTGATCGAGCGGAATCTTCCTCTTGCGATTTCCTACTCGTGGAGCGAAGGTGAGCTTCCCGGCGCACCGCTACCGCACTCTGACGGGCATCTCGCCGTGCTCTGTGGCTTTACGCGCGACGGCGACTGCGCGATCAACGATCCGGCCGCGCCGAACGTGCGCGTCGTCTATCCGCGCGCCGCGATCGAGCGAATCTGGCAGCGCAACGAAGGCGTCGCCTACGTCGTCGCGCCGGTCGGCGTCGAGTATGCCGACATTTTGGAATGCGTCTAGAGCAGATCGCAGCGCAGGTCGTTCGCTGTCAACGTTGCCCGGAGTTGCGCGCCTATATCGCGCAAGTGGCGCGCGAGAAGAAGCGCGCGCATATGGGCAGCGACTATTGGGGCAAGCCGGTGCCGGGATTCGGCGATCCGCACGCGAGCGTCATGCTCGTCGGCTTGGCACCCGGCGCGCACGGCAGCAATCGAACGGGACGGCCGTTCACCGGCGACGCTTCCGGCGATTTTCTTTATCCGGCGCTTTATCGCGCCGGGTTCGCATCGCAACCCAACGCAACGGATCCTCGTGACGGTCTGCAGTTGCGCGGCGCTTTCATCACCGCAGCCGCGCGATGCGCTCCACCGGCCAACAAACCGACGCCGCAAGAGCTGCGCAACTGCTTTCCCTATCTCGTCGAAGAGTTCGACGCGTTGCCGCGGTTGCGCGTCATCGTCGCACTCGGCGCAATTGCCTATGGCGCCGTTATCAAACTACTGCGCGAGCGCGGCTTCTCGTTCGATCCAAGCGCCGCGGTCTTCGCGCACGGTTCGGAATTGCGTACGACCAAAGGCCGCCGCACGGTCGTCCTGATTGCCTCCTACCACCCCAGTCGCCAAAATACAAACACGGGCAAACTCACGGTCCCCATGTTCGACGCAATCTTTACCCGGGCGAACGAACTTCTGGCGCGAGGCGCAGATGAAGATCCTTCACGAGCTGCTCGGGCACGGGGCTCGGTGCATCCATCATCACGTCGCGAGCCACCGAGTTCTTCGGAAACGCCGTAACTTCGCGCAAGTTCGCTTCGCCGCAGGCAATCATGACGATGCGATCGATCCCCAGCGCCATGCCTCCGTGCGGCGGCGCGCCGTACTCCAGCGCACGGACGAAAAAGCCGAAGCGCTCTTCGACCTGCTCGGGGGTGAGCTTGAGCATCTCGAAGATCTTGCGCTGCTCTTGGGCCTTGTGAATTCGAATGGAGCCTGAGCCGAGCTCGTATCCATTGAGGACCATATCGTAATGCTGAGCGCGCATTGCGGTGGGATCGCGATCGATCAGCTCCCAATCGCCGGGAGCCGGCGCGGTAAATGGATGATGCGCGGGCGCGGGCTCTCCGGTCGCCTCGTCGATCTCGAGATACGGAAAACCGGTCACCCACGCAAACGCGTAGACGTTGGGATCGCGCAGATTGCAGCGGTCGCCGACTTCGTTGCGCATTTTACCGGCGACTGCGTACGCGACCGCCGCCGCATCGGCAAAGAGCAGCAGGGCGTCACCGGTCTCGGCCGCCAGCGCATCTCGGACGGCCGCGATCTGCGTCTCGCTCAAGAATCGTGCGGCTGACGATTTCGTGCCGTCGCTCCCGAGCGCAATCCAAACCATACCTTTTCCGCCGAACTGTTTCGCCGTTTCGGTCAGCGCATCGAATTCGCGGCGCGATAAGGCCGCGCCGCCCGGGTAACGCAGCGCAACGATCGCACCGCCGGATTCAATCGCCGAGCGAAAGACGGCGAACTCGGTTCCCGCAAAGCTCTGCGAGACGTCCGCGAGCTCCAAACCGAAGCGCAGATCGGGCTTGTCGACCCCGTATTTCGCAATGGCCTCTTGGTGCGTGAGACGCGGAAACGGCGGCACCTCCACGCCGAGCACCGTGAGCCAGACGTAACGCATGCACGATTCCATGACCTCCAGCACGTCGTCCTGAGTACAGAACGAGAGCTCTACGTCGAGCTGAACGAACTCGACGAGCCGGTCGGCGCGCTGGTCTTCGTCGCGCATGCAGCGCGCGATCTGCATGTACTTGCCGAAACCCGAGATCATCAAGATCTGCTTGAGCAGCTGCGGAGATTGCGGCAGCGCGTAAAAGTGCCGCGGGTACAGGCGGCTTGGGACAAGATAATCGCGGGCACCCTCCGGTGTAGATTTGATCATCATCGGCGTCTCGATTTCTAAGAAGCCCCGCGAATCGAAAAAGTCGCGCATTGCCTTGACGATCTGGTGGCGCGTGCGGATGTTCCGCTGCATGCGCGGCCTGCGAAGATCGAGGTAACGGTACTCCAACCGAAGATTCTCGTCGACCGGCTCTTCGGAGTTGACTTGGAACGGCGGCACCTGCGAGCGGTTGAGAATTTCGAGCGTTCCGATGGCCACTTCGATCTCGCCGGTGGCGAGCCGCGGGTTCTCCGTGCCGGACGGCCGGCGGCGCACGGATCCAACCGCGCGCAGCACGTCTTCGTTGCGAAGGTGCTCGGCCTGTGCGAAACTCGGGTGCTGCGGGTCGAAAACGATCTGCGTGATGCCGTCGGTGTCGCGCAGATCGACGAAGATAAGACCACCGTGGTCGCGGCGCCGGTTAACCCAGCCGCACAGCTCCACCTCGGCGCCTTCATCAGCAGCGCGCAGCGCGCCGCACGAAACTCTATTTGGCATGGCGCGCCTCTTTTATCCCGGAGACGTAATAGTACTGCAAGAGCAGCTCGCGCGCGAGCCGCGAGCGCTCCGACTGCCGGTCGATAAAGCCCAGAAGGTACGGCATTCGCGTTAAGAGCGAGTGCGCGCCGAGCGAGAGCGGCGTCATTCCGAGCTTGAGCATCACCTCAAAATCGGGATGCTTGCCGTAGAAGCGCGCCGTGGAACGTCCGGCAAGCCGCATTTTTTCCTTTTGATCCTCGTATGCCACCGCTTGGCAATGGTAGTTGACCGCATTTGGCTCGTAGCAGATCTCGATGCCGAGCTGCTGCAAACGATAGCCGAGCTCCAGGTCTTCATGCCCATAACCCGTGAAACTCTCGTCGAAGCAACCGGCACGCAACAAATCCTCGCGCCGAACCGAGGCATTGCCCGTCAAGAAATAAAGCCACGACAGTTTTTTTCGCGACGGCGGATGAAGGTGCCCGCGCGCCGCCGGATGGTCGCGTTTGAAAACGTACTCGGCGATATCCGCAACTTGCACTTCCAAGCCGACCACCGCGATGCCGGTGCGCTCCCGGTGGCGGCGCAAGTGCGTAGAA
>JAFAOZ010000206.1 GCA_019247395.1 Vulcanimicrobiota bacterium
CGACGCGACCAGATTGCCAAATTCGAAGAGGCCGGCATCGGCGATGTCGCGGCGCTCGGAAGCGCCGGCGACGATGCGCGGCCAAATGGAATGACGATCTCCACATTTACCGCGCTGCGCCGACAAGCGAATTTGCAGGTGCGCGGCCGCGTCGAAGAGCGTCCACTCTACGAGCTGCTTCGACCCGATCCGGGTCTTGGTTTCGAGCTGCTCGCGCAGCCGGCCAAGGGGGACGTATTTTTCGACATGGAAGGCGACCCGCTCTTCGAGCCTGGGCGCAGCCTTGAATATCTCTTCGGGTGCTGGCTTCCCGACGATTCGCCGTCGTTTCGCGCGTTTTGGGCGCACGACCGCAGCGAAGAGAAGCGCGCTTTCGAAGACTTCGTCGATTTCGTTATCGCGCGGCGCGAGCAGTATCCGTCGCTCCATATCTACCATTACGCGGGCTATGAAAAGGACGCGCTACGGCGGCTCGCGCAGCGGCACTCGACGCGCGAAGCGGAGGTCGACGTTCTGCTTCGCGGGGAAGTGCTCGTGGATCTCTTCGCGGTAGTGCGCCGCGCCATCGTCGTATCGGAAGAGAGCTATAGCATTAAGAATCTCGAACGGTTTTACGGTTTCGAGCGCGCCACGCAGCTTAAAAAGGGCGATCGATCGATCGTCATGTTCGAGCAATGGATGGCAAATGGCGACGACCGAATTCTCGAGGAGATCGAACGCTACAATCGGGACGACTGCTTATCGACCTATTTGCTGCGCGAATGGCTTTTGAAGCTGCGCGTCGAGGCGATGGAGGAGTTCGGAGTAGAACTTCCATTGCGATCGCCCAAGGTGCCCGGGGCGACCTGCCACACCGAATTCGTCGAGTCGTGCAAGCGATGTGTCAAACGGCGGAGCGAGGCTCTCGAAGAAGCACGCCGCGGCGACCTGGAGCGCCGCCTTTTGAGCGACCTCATTCCGCCGCTGACCGAAGAGGAGTACCGCCAGATGGCGGTAGACGGCCGCACGCGTTATCTGCTCGCACACTTGCTCGCCTATCACCGCCGCGAAGAGAAACCGGGCTGGTGGGCATTCTTCGACCGGTGTGAAAATGCGGATCAGTTGCTCGAGTTCGATCGCGACTCGCTCGGCGATCTGCGGTTGCTCGATCGGCCGCCCCGCGAGGAGAAAAAAAGCAGCGTCTACACCTACGAGTTTCCGGACCAGTTGTATAAATTCAGTGCGGGTGACGAGGCCGTCGATCCGCGAACGCAGCGGTCGGGAACGATTGTCTCACTCGACGCCGACGCTAATCGGCTCGAATTCAAAACGACCGCGAGCGCGCAAGAAGCGCGAGCGATTACCGAACTTATTCCCGTCGGTCCTCGTCCGTCTCCCGAACAGCGCAAAGCGCTGGCTCGGATCGCGACCTCGTTCCTCGCGGGTTCCCTGCACCACGAGTATCCCGCGACGCACGACTTGCTCGTGAATGGCGATCCCCGCCTGCGACGCTCCGGCAAGCGCGTTCAGCCTGATGAGGTCAACGCGGAATCCGTATCGGAAATCGTTGCCGCGCTGGAACGCAGCTATCTTTTCATACAAGGGCCGCCGGGAAGCGGCAAGACCACGATCGCGTCTCATGTGCTTTGCGATCTTTTGTCGGCGGGGATGCGCGTTGCGGTTACCAGCACCAGCCACAAAGCCATCCACAATCTACTCGGCAAGGTGGAGGCCTGTGTCGCGCTGCGCCGTGGCAGTTTTCGCGGTCTCTACAAGCACTCTTCAACCGAATCCCAGTACGTTTCGAAGCTCAAAACGCCGTTCATCGAATCGGTTGGGAGCAACGACGCGTTCGTCGGCGACGACTATCAGCTTGCCGGCGGCACCGGATGGCTTTGCACGCGGGAAGCGCTGCACGGAAAATTCGACTATCTGTTCATCGACGAGGGCGGCCAGGTTTCGCTTGCCGACGCACTCGCGATGTCGCTCTGCGCGAAGAACGTGGTCATTCTCGGGGATCCCGCGCAGCTCGGCCAGGTCAGTCAAGGGCGTCATCCGATCCATGGCGACGACTCCGTGCTGGAGCATTTACTCGGCGAAGCCGAAACCGTGCCCGAACACCGTGGGGTCTTCCTCGACGTTTCGTATCGCATGCAGCCGGCAATCTGCGACTTCGTTTCCGAGGCCATGTACGAAGGGCGCCTGGAGCCGGCACCGCAAACGCAGCTTCATCGTATCGTGACGCCGGAACGCGAATACGCCGGTCTCTACTTCGTCGGTGTCTCCCATCAAGACAACGGCTCACGCTCGATCGAAGAGGCCGGCGAAATCGTGCGTTTGATATCGCTTATCCTTGACGGAGGTACCCTCGTCGATTCCAATCCGCCCCATCCCGTGCTTCGGCGCGGCGTTACCGCACGCGATCTCATCGTGGTGACGCCCTATAACGCGCAGCGCCGTTTAATCACGGAGAGCCTACGTAACGCCGGTGTCGACGCCGCCCCGGAAACCGGCGTTCGCGTCGGTACCGTCGACAAGTTTCAAGGCCAAGAAGCGGGGGTCGTCTTTTATTCGATGGCAACCTCGAGCGGTGCGGACATTCCGCGAAACGTCGAGTTCCTCTTCGAACGTAATCGGTTCAACGTTGCTATTTCCCGTGCCCGGGCGGCGAGCATTCTCGTCTGCAGCCCGCGACTACTCGACATTCGCTGCCGCACGCCCCAACAGATGGCGCTGGCGAATCTACTCTGCGCGTTCGAAGAGCGCGCACAACGTCTGCCGGGTCACAGTGAGCCGAGCAGAAATGGATCCTTAGCTCCTGCCGCGAGAATGTACCAGGCGGTCGCGCCGACGTGTAACGACGCATAATATTTACCGCCGTCGCAGTCGCTAATGGTCCTCGACGCTGCGATAATGCCGAGGCCGTCGCCGTTGGGGCCGTAGGCTTGGGCGTATTCGATATCGGTCAGATACTGATTCGCTTGACCTCGATCGCCCGAGGCGTCGCGTATTTCCAACGCATCGGCTAAGTGGGCGGTGCCCTCGAACCATACGCCGGAGCGATCGCCGCTGCAGAAGCTCACGCCGCTAAAGCCGTCGCGCGTTACGGACAAATTCACGACGTCCCAGCTCGGGGCGGCGCCCCAAGATGGATTCTCAAACGCCAGATAACTCCACGAATTGACGTCCTCAGGCTTGAACGACTTGTTCGGCGTTACGCCGTCGTTGCCGGTGCCGACGTAGAAACGGCCGTCGTGAGAATCCCACATTGACGCCACGAACTGCTCGGCCCACGCAGCGTTCGTGCTCCATTGGCTTTGCCCCGACTCCGTCGCAAGCATCGTAAAGAAAGCATAAACATCGATGTTGTGCTCCGTCGACTTCCACTCGATCTTCGCGCCGCGCGCCGTATAACCGCCGGTATAACCGCCCGCGCCGCGGGTGTCGTAGGTGTTGCTCTGCAGCCATTGGGCGATGGCAAGCGCACCGTCGAGATAGGCAGCGTCGGAGGTTTTCGCATACAGCTGCACGAGCGATTGACCGACCCACGCCATGTTGCCGACGTCGCTGGTATTATCGTCGACGATCACGTCGCCCGAGCTGCGCAAGGGTTTGGGTGCATACGCGGCACGCAAACGCCCGTCGCCCGCCTTGTCGCGCACCTGCACGTAGAGGAAGGCATCGCCGACGATCTTTGCGCGCGCGATGTCGCCCGGCATCGCCCGCGCGAGCATGGCGTCGACGAACAGCGCGTCATCGTAGGTTACCGCCGCGGTGAACTTTTTGAGTGGGCCGCCGTCGAAGCTCTGTACCAAACGCGTTGTAGAGCCCTGGGCATACTTGTCCATCATCCGGTCCAGAAAATCGTACGCCTTGGTAACGCTGCTCGACGACGAACCGGCATGGCGCCGCACCGTCGCCGGCAGTGACCCGGCGGCGTTCGATTCACGAGCGGAACAGCATGGGAGCGCGGCCATCGCAGCGATCAACGCAACGACGGCCGCGCCGTTTTTCATTAGATCGGCGTCAGTGATAGCGTCTGCGTATCGAGATTATAGCTCCCTGCTCCGACCATATTGTTCGGATTCGCGCAGATGACGCTATTCTGCGGACCATAGACGACTACCAGATTCGGTGGGCCGCACTCGACCTGCACGAGCTGGTAGTTCGACAGGAACGTGGCGCCTGGTGTGTTCGGCGCAACTTGATACGAATTGTACGTGGTGTTGTTCGCTCCGACGATCGAGCCGTAGACCGCCGCGGACGTCACGCCGATCGCCATCGCGCCCCAGAATCCGCCGCCCCAGTAACCGGCTGCGGGGTACCATGGGGAGCCGCCATTCCAACCGTAGTACCCGCCGCCGCCGTATACCGGATTATTTATGGCGACGTTGTTGTTGTTGATGTTCGTGTTGCGGTTGTTGTTGCTGTTGCGGTTATTGCCGTTGTTGCGATTGTTGCTGCCGTTTCCGTTGCCGCGATTGTTGTTACCGCCGTTGCCGTTGCCGTTGCCGTTGCCAAGGTTACCGTTGCCGCGGTTGCCGTTACCGACGTTGCCGTTGCCGCGATTACCGTTGCCGAGGTTACCATTACCGCGGTTACCATTGCCGCGGTTGCCGGTGCTGCTGACTGGTGCGCGGTTTCCGCCGCCGTTGATGCCGCCACGGTTGCCGCCGCCATTCATGCCGCCGCGATTTCCGCCGTAGCCGCCGCTGGGCCGCGAGCCTCCCATTCGATCGGCTCCCATATTGAAGCCGCCACCGCCGGAGGGCCGTCCGCCCGAAGGTCGTCCGCCGCCCATGCTGCCCCGCGACATGCCACCGCCGCCGCGCGACATTCCACCACCGCCGCGCGACATTCCGCCACCGCCGCCGCCTCTACCACCGCCGCCTCCGCCGCGGCCGGCGGCCGCGACTGCGGGTTGCAACGCGAAGAGAAGCGCCATTATCGCGCAGAAATATTTCATCTTACTTCACCACCTTGTCGATGCGCCCGTTTAACGTGACGGTTGTGCCGCGTTTTGTCGTAAACGAGAGCATAATGCTGTGCGGAGGCACCTTCTGCGTCGACAAGACCAATGGCAGGTAGCCATCGGTATCGTTAACGTAGACGGTTCCGCGTTGAAAGTCGAGCGGGCTCGTCTCACCCGATTGAACGAGCGTCGCATTGGTCGCATAGCAGATCATCAGTTGCCCCTGATGCGAACAGGCCGCCCTGTTAATGACCATCGTGCCTTTACCGTCGTTCGACGTCAGGTAAAGCGCACCGTGAATAGCCTTGATCTCGACGTTGCTGTAAGTATTAGTGCCGCCGTTCGATTGAACGATCGTCATCGTGCCCGTCGCGGCCGCTGCAACGGGGATGCAGGTCAAGCACGCGAGCAGAGCCAGAAGTGCTATTCTCATAAACCCCTCTCAACCTCGCGGGGCGGGTCGCTCGAGGGCCCGCCGCGATAACTGTCCCGCGAGGGCATCCAATAGTAAGGAATGCTGATTCTCCGCGCTTCCCCGCCCTACTGCAACCTGGCGCAAACCCGATTCCGCATGCCTGCCGACGAAGGGCCTTATGAAAAGCTCAACGGCCGAGCTTCACGCTTTCTTCATGCCTGCGCTCTAGCATCGGGAGGCGGTTCGAGATGCCGTGCGTGGCGAGGTGGCAGTGTCTGGGGGAAACTGTTCGAGCGCCGCGGTATCCCGAGCCGCTTTCGGCTGCTACGACCCCGGAGGGCTGAAGTGGATGGGCAGCTTCGCGGCGCGGTCGACTTCCTCGATCGGCAGCAGCGCCGTCATCTTGCTGCTGACCATGCCGGAAGCTCGCACCGTCATAGCGATCGCCAATGCCGTTTCGTTTGAGGGCACGTCGATGATTAAAACCGCATCGTCTCCGCCAAACGTAAAGTAAAAGGCTTCCAACGTTCCGCCCAGTGACTTCAGCAGTTCTTCGACGGCCTGCCGGCGGGCCGAGCCGCCGCGTGATAGCAATCCTCGAGTTCCCTCGACGGTGTACGAAGCCTCAACCAAAAATTTGGGCATTGACGGTACCTCCAATCACGGGACGGAGCTCGGTGTTAGGCTGACGAACGCGCGCGCCGCTTCGAGCCGTGCCGCGAAGTACGCGTCGTCCATGCCCGTCACGACGCGAATGCGCGCGATCTGATATGGCG
>JAFAOZ010000256.1 GCA_019247395.1 Vulcanimicrobiota bacterium
GGTTCGCCGGCCGGAATTCGCCGCGCGAAAGTCGACGAAATTGCGGCCGTCAAAGGGATGACGCCCGCATTGGCCGCAAAGATTAAACAGGAACTGGAAGGAGGGTATCGATCTTGAACTGGTTACTGCGGTTCCTCATCAATGCCATCGTCTTCTACTTGATCGCGAGATACGTCCCCGGCTTCTATCACAATCCGACTATTTGGAGCGCGTTAGGCGCCGCGGTCATTTTCGGCTTGGTCAACATGGTCATCGGACCACTACTCCGCTTGATCTCACTCCCGCTGACCGTGATAACCCTTGGGTTATTCGCGTTCGTCATCAACTACATACTCTTCGCGATCACGATCCACTTCGCAAACTTCTACGATCCGACGAGCGGCGTCAATCCCTGGCTCGCCGATCTTTACGGCGCAATCATCATGACGATCGTCTCGACGCTCTTGCATCTGGGAAGCGAAGCGGAAGCTCGCCGCAGCGCGTGAAAAAGGTGCCGGGCGCCCGTCGCCCGGCATCGAAACTTCCACTTGCTTACACGTGTTATAATCTGTGTCACCCTGAGCGTGTCGAAGGGTATACGGGGCTGAAATAGGTTCGACAGGAACGTCGTGACCGGCGTCAGCAGGCGGAGTTGCGAGCACTCCTAAAACGATCGCAACGGCAATATCTGCCAATAACGAATACGCACTGGCTGCCTAATCTAGGCTAGTCACCGGACGCGGAGAGTCGGCCCGAACCACTCCGCACTCCGGTCACAAACTCGGGCTGGCACGGACGCGTGATTCGACGCACGTGCGAGATCAAAGAATCTGCAGCGAACGGTAAGCCGCGCTTCGGGGCGTCCGTGCGATCAAGATAAATCCGAAGCTGAGCCTGGAGAACGCGCCCGTTAGGCGTCTTGGACTCGGGGGGCGGTACCCCGACAGCTCCACCAATTTTTTGCGCCTTCACGCCGCCATCTGCTCGAACAGTGGCGGTTTATTGTTGCCCACGCGCGGGGAAAGACAGGGGAGGCATTCGCCCGTTTGCCATGACGAACAACTGCGTGAAAGGAGAACTACGGGTTGAAAATGAGATTATTCAGTGCCGTCGCAGTCTTGGCGGCGGTCGCAACGTCCGCACAAGTGCTTGCGGCGACCAATACGGTAAACCATGTGACGAACGCGTTTTCGAAGCACTCACTGACGATCAATCTGGGCGCACAGAATAATTCCAAACAAGACGGTCAAGCATTTTTGAACGATACGGCAGCGGGTTTGAAAGTGAAGCTTCAACTCAAGAACGAGCCGGCCGGAGCGTCGCAGCCCGCACATATTCATCAAGGAACGTGCGCGAAGCTCGATCCGGCGCCATGGAAGGCACTCTCGAACGTCGTCAATGGCGTTTCCGTTACGACCCTTCCGGGCGTCACGCTCGCTCAACTGAAGAAGGCGCATTACGCGATCAACGTGCACGAGAGCGCCGCAAACCTGAAACACTACGTTTCTTGCGGCGACATCTAATGCGGTAAATCCCACGAGGTTGCGGGTAACACCGCTAGTATGAATATGGCTCGTCAGTCTCGCCGCACCTTCGTCGGGATAATCGGGAGCGCCACGCTGGCGGCCGGCGGCGCGTCGGCGTCCGCGCAAGCGGCGCCGAGTACCGCCGCCGCGGCCAATCCCGTCGAAAGCTACCCAAAGCCCCCGTATCCCGAGCAGAGTCAGCCTTGGCCGGGGCTCGCATCGAGACTGACACCGCGCCCCGATCACGGCGAGCAATCTTACCGCGGCACCGGACGACTGAAAGGACGGAAAGCGCTCGTTACCGGCGGCGATTCAGGCATCGGTCGCGCCGTGGCAATCGCGTTTGCGCGCGAGGGCGCCGACGTCGCCATCAACTATCTGCCGGCGGAGGAATCCGACGCGCGTGAAGTGGTCGAGATAATTCGCGGGACGGGGCGGAAAGCCGTGTCTCTTCCCGGCGACATCCGCTCCGAGACGTTCTGCGGCGAGCTGGTAACCAACGCCGTCGCTAAACTCGGCGGATTGGACACGCTTGTCAACGTCGCGGGCCGTCAGCACGCCGTAAAATCAATCGACGAAATGACGACCGAGCTCTTCGATTGGACGTTCAAGACCAACGTGTACGCGATGTTCTGGATCACCAAGGCTGCAGTTGCGCACATGCAACGCGGTTCGGTCATCATCAACACGGCCTCGGAACAAGCCTACGACCCATCCTCGTTCTTACTCGACTACGCGCCGACGAAAGCCGCGATCAACAACTTCAGCAAGGCGCTCGCGAAGCAACTCGTCGAGCGAGGCATTCGCGTTAA
>JAFAOZ010000002.1 GCA_019247395.1 Vulcanimicrobiota bacterium
CGATTCGGCGGCGCAGATCGAACGTGCAAACGAGGTCGTCCGCGTGCTCGGCCAGCTTGGTCTTCCGACCGTACGGCACGTCGCGAGCGCCTCGGCCACGCCCGGCTTCGTCATGCAGCTCGCGCAGCAGCTCGAAGCCAGTTTTTCGCGGTTGATCCTCGTTGCCGTCGGAGAGAACGATCTGCTGCGTTCGATGCTCGATTCGATTTCGGCGGCGCCGGTACTCGACGGCACGACCGACGCGCAACAATTAGCAATGGAGTGCGCGAAGCTGCTTGGGCTTGAGGATACCGTGTTATACGGCAGGACGCTGCTGATGCAGGCCAACGCGCGCTCGAACGTACTCCACGCCGACGCATCGCTGCAGCAGCCGGTCTCCGTTCCGCAGGGGGCAGCGTTTGGTTAACGAGCTCGGTCCGAACGTCGCGCTGCGGGACGACGAGCTGCAGCGGATCGCCGAGCAACTGGGACGCCAACCGACCGCCGTCGAGCTGCATGCCTTCGATGCGCAGTGGAGCGAGCATTGCAGCTATAAATCGAGCCGCCACCACTTAGCGCATCTTCCGGCCACGAGCGCGCGCGTCGTTTTGGGGCCCGGTGAAGACGCCGGCGCAATCCATCTCGGCACGCATGCCGGCGAACGGTACGCCGTCGTCGTCGCACACGAATCGCACAACCATCCGTCGCAAGTCGTGCCCTTCGAAGGTGCGGCGACCGGAATCGGCGGGATCGTGCGTGACGTGCTCTGTATGGGCGCGGAGGTTATTGCCGTTGCCGATCCGTTGCGCTTTGGCCGAAACGCGCACGCCCGCCACGTCGCGCAAGGAGCGGTGGACGGCATCGGCGCCTACGGCAATGCCATCGGTGTGCCAAATCTCGCCGGCGACGTCTATTTCAACGAGGGCTTCGATGACAATTGTCTGGTGAACGTCGTCGCGCTGGGCATCGTCAAGGAGTCCGACCTCATTCACTCCTTTGCGCCGAAAGGTGCCGAAGGTTGGTCTATCGTCCTCGTTGGGAAGGCGACCGATGCCAGCGGTTTCGGCGGCGCCTCGTTCTCGTCGGCGACGCTCGATGCGCAGGAGTCCGAGCTCAACAAGGGCGCGGTGCAAGTGCCCGATCCGTTTCTGAAAAACGTGCTCATGCGCGCGAGCTATCGTGTCTTCGCAATGCTGCGGGAGCGCAAGATTACCGCGGCGTTCAAAGATCTCGGCGCCGGCGGGATCATGGGCTGTTCGGCCGAGATCACCGCGCACGGCGGATACGGCGCCGAAATCAATCTCGATGCCGTCAACGTCGCCGTCGACGGTATGCCGCCGGCCGTGATCGCAGTCGGCGAGACGCAGGAGCGCCTGCTGTGGATTCTGCCGCCCGATGTAGCCTTCGACGTCGTGCGAATCTACAACGACGAGTTTTCGCTCCCCGAAGTCGCGTACAACGCGCGCGCGGCCGTCATCGGACGGGTAACGCCCGAGCGCCGTTACGTGCTGCGTTATCGCGGAAGCGTCGCCATGGACGTCGACATTGAATTTCTCACGGGAAGAATTCGCGACGAGCTGCCCTATAGCGAAGTCATACGACACGCGGGCGCCGCGCCCGAGCTGCCCGCAGTCGACGTGGAGACGCTCTTCCCTCAGATTTTGGCGCACCACGATGTAGCATCGCGCGAGCCGCTCTATCGGCGATACGATGCGGTGGTCCGAGGCTGCACCGTCCTGCCACGCGGAGCCGCCGATGCGGGAGTTCTCGCGCCAATTCCAGGCTCGCGGCTCGCGGTGGCGCTCGCGGTTGCCGGAAACCCTCGCTACGGACGCATCGATTCGGCGTACGCGGCCGAACACGCCGTCGTCGAGGCGATGCGTCGCGTCGTCGCGGTGGGCGCGCGGCCGATCGGATTGACGGATTGTTTGAACTTCGGCAATCCACGCAAACCCGATCAGTACGGCTCGTTCGTTGCTGCGGTCGAGGGGCTCGCGCATGCGGCGACGGAACTCGATTTACCGTTCGTCTCCGGGAATGTCAGCCTCTACAACGAGTCGGCCGATGGCCACGCGGTTCCGGCCTCGGCCATCGTTGCGTGCATCGGTTCGGTTGAAGACGTCGCGCAAGTCGTCATGCCGGGATTGAAAGAAGCGGGTTCGGCATTGCTGTGGGTCGGAAGCCGCGAGTTGGTGCTCGGCGGATCGGTGCTCGCGGAGATCCTGAACGTGGATGGTGCGCTGCCGAAGATTTCTTTCGCTGCGGAGCGCGCCGCCATCGGCATCGTTCACGATGCGAATGCACGCGGCGTCTTGCGGTCGTGCCGCGTGGTCAGCGACGGCGGTATGCTCACGGCGCTTGCGCGCCTTGCGTTCGATGCAATGCTGCGTGGCAGGGCCATCGGTGCCGAAATCGATTTCGGTAATCCGCTCTGCGAGGCAGGCGGATTTATCTGCGAGGTGAGCGACGCGAGCCAAATCGATATTACCGGCGCGTTGCGCATCGGCCAAACCGTCGCCGGCTCGCAGCTGATCGTCAACGGCGTGCAGTTCGATATCCCCGGCTTATTCGAAGTCTGGTCGCAGCCGCTTGCCGAGCTTTATCCGTGAAGGCTCGCATTGCCGTTCCGGTCTTTCCCGGGACGAACTCGGAGGATGAAACGGTTCGTTTACTGCGCGATTGCGGTGGTGACGCCGAGCTCGTCCATTGGACGAGCGCTCCCGCGCTTGCAACGTACGATGCGTACGTGCTCTCCGGCGGTTTTGCGTACGAAGATCGAATTCGAGCGGGCGCCATTGCGGCCCACGATCGCATCATGGATTACGTTATCGAAGGGGCCGAATACGGGAAGCTCGTCT
Organism: Vulcanimicrobiota bacterium; assembly: GCA_019247395.1. Lineage (GTDB taxonomy): Bacteria > Vulcanimicrobiota > Vulcanimicrobiia > Vulcanimicrobiales > Vulcanimicrobiaceae > Cybelea. The sequence continues at coordinate 2,838 of JAFAOZ010000002.1, forward strand.
TCGGGATCTGCAACGGCGCCCAAATTCTACTCGAAGCGGGGCTCGTTCCGGGCACCGGCCCAATACGCCGGGCGACGGCGGCATTTGCAAAGAATGCGCCCGAGCCGCACTTCGTCTGCAGGCACGTCTATCTCAAGCTCGAGATCGAGCCGGCGCGATGCGCGATCACCGCGGCGCTTCCGCCCGGTGCGCTCGTGCCAGCCTGGGCCGCGCATTCGGAGGGGCGTCTCGCCGCCTCGCCGGAAGAACTCGAGCGCATCGTTTCAGATGGCCACCTCGCATTTGCGTACGCACATGCCGACGGCCGCGTGGACGATGCGGCCGTGCCGAACGGCTCCGCGCTGCGTTGTGCCGGATTGATCAATCGCACCGGCAACGTTCTCGCCATCATGCCCCATCCCGAACGCGACGGCTGGAACTTCAACCATCTCGACCGGCCCAGCGGTGACGACGTTTTGGCGCCCTCAGGAGGTGCCGCGCTCTTTCGCAGCTTCATCGAGGCGCTGTCGTAATGCTCGCGGTCTCCGTTAGCCTGAAGATTCCCGACAACACGGCATACACCGCGCTCGTCGCGCTGCGCAAACTCGGCGTGGACGTGGAGCGCATCGAGCGAAGCGAGATACTGCTCTTTGATGACCAAGACGCCGGCGCTCTCGTCGCGCGCATCACTGCCGACGAACGGATCTTTAATCCGAACAAACATCGGCTGAGCGTTTTAGAAAGCGCGAAACCGAGTTGGGGCGAAGTCTGGATCGAGCCGATTTTTGGCTCGGGGCGCGGTGCCGTGGCGTGGCGCCTGTACAACGAGCACGGCGCTCCGGTAAAGCGCCCGGTGCTCGAGATGGCAATTGAACGCCTCTTGTGCAATCCTGCAATCGATCGTGCCGTGACACGCGATCTCTTCGACCGGGACAATCGGAACGAGGACGAGTAGTAGAAACCGATGGATCGCCCGTACACGATCGCGACGCTAGGCTCGCATTCCGCGCTGCAGATACTCAAAGGCGCTCACGACGAAGGATTTCGGACACTCGCCATATCCAATCGCGATACCGAGCGGCTCTATCGCTCCTTTGCTTTCGTTGACGAGGTCATCGCGCTTGCGGACTACTCGCAGTTTATGTCGTTGATCGCCGAGCTCGAGAATCGCAAGGTCATCATTGTGCCGCACGGCTCGTTCGTGGCTTATCTCTCGCTCGACGAGCACAAGAAGATGAAGATTCCTTACTTTGGGAACAAGGCAGTGCTCAATTG
>JAFAOZ010000237.1 GCA_019247395.1 Vulcanimicrobiota bacterium
GGCTGCCGAGATCTTGCGCCGGGCCGCCTCGCGAAACACCGCCTCTCCGGTAGAGTAACGACGTTCGTGCAGCACTTCGAACAAGCCGTCATCGGCCTAATTGACCATTACGGCTACGCCGGTCTCTTCGTCGCACTCGCGCTGGGCAATTTCGGCGTGCCGATCGGCAGCGAGATCGTACTACCGGTAGCGGGCGCGTTGACGGCGACCGGTCACTTGAGCTATTTGTGGCTCACGATCTCGATTGCGTTGGCAGGCGAGCTCGCCGGAGGTACGGTCGGCTACGCCATCGGCCGTTATGGCGGCGTTCCAATTATCGAACGCTATGGCAAGTACATCCATTTCACGCACGAACGGCTCATGCGCGTTCACGGATTCTTCGAACGGTACGGCACGTTCGCCATCTTCGTTTGCCGGTTTTTGCCGTTCATCCGCGGCGTCTCGGCGATTCCGGCCGGCATTGCCGAGATGAATCTGGGGCTTTTCTATTTATGGACGTTCTTAGGATCCTTGATATTCTGCACGTTCCTCATCATGCTGGGAAGCACGTTCGGGACGCATCTCGACGCCATCATCCCCCTACTGCGTAAGGGCGGATACCTCGTGCTTGCCGTCGCCGTTGTCGCAGCGGTTGTTGCCGTCGTGATCGTGCGGCTTCGCGCGCGTCCCGTGCGTACGGAGTGATTCAGCCCTCCACACTAACCCAGATTCCCGACGCACCGGGCGTCTATCTGATGATCGGGCGCAGCGGCGAGATTCTCTATATCGGCAAGGCGATCTCGCTGCGCAACCGCGTGCGTTCGTACTTTCAAGAAGGCGCGGTGCTTCATCCGCGCACGATGGCGATGGTCGAGAAGGTTGCCGACGTTCGCACGATCGTCGTAACCAACGAAGTCGAGGCGCTGATTCTCGAAGCCAACCTGATCAAGCGGCATCAGCCGCCGTTCAACGTTCGCTTGCGCGACGACAAACGCTATCCGTATCTCAAGGTGACGAACGAGCCGTTTCCAAGGGTCGTGTTCACGCGGTTTGTCCGCAACGACGGAGCGCGGTACTTCGGGCCGTACACCAACGCTCACGGACTGCGGGAGCTCATCGACCTGGTGCGCCTCGTCTTTCCGCTGCGAACCTGTCGCGAGCCGATCGACGGCCGTCGCAAGCGGCCATGCCTGCAGTATCATATTAAACGCTGCCTCGCGCCGTGCGTGGGATATCAGACGGAGCCCGAGTACGATCGAACCATCGATGAGGTGGTGCTTTTTTTAGAGGGGAAGCAAGAATCGCTGCTCGCGCGCCTGCAGAACGAAATGACGGATGCCGCCGAGCACTTGAATTTCGAGGCGGCGGCGCGCCTTCGCGATCGTATCGTTCAAGTACGGCGCGTCACCGAAGAGCAGAAGGTCGTCTGGAAATCCCGGCTCGATATGGACCTCATCGCGGTCGCGCGAGCTCAGGGGCAGGCCTGCATGCAAGTCTTCCTGGTGCGCGGCGGCAAACTCATCGGGCAAGAGCACTTCATTCTCGAAGGCGTGTACGAGCAGTCCGACGACGTCCTCACCGGCGAATTTCTCAAGCAGTTTTACACCGCACGAACTGCGGGTGCTCCGGAAGATAAGGCGTTATCGCCGGCACGCATCGCACGCGACAACCAGGCGCCGGTGCCGGAAAAGCGGCGTTCGCGCGCGGCGACGAGTGCGGCGGCCGTTCCGAAGGAGCTGCTCGTTTCTGCCCTTCCCGGAGAGCGCGCAACAATCGAATCGTGGCTATCCGAGATCAAGGGTCAGCGCGTACGCATTTTGCAGCCGCAACGCGGCGCCCGGGCCGACTATATGCGGCTGGTGCAGAAGAACGCCGAGCAGAACCTCAAGGCTTTCCTGGCCCATCAAGAGGTACAGGAGACGGCGCAGGCGCGCTCGCTGACCGACTTGGCCGACGCGCTGGAGCTCCCCGAACCGCCTCATCGCATCGAGTGCTATGACGTTTCGAACATTGCGGGCACGAACCCGACCGCATCAATGGTCGTATTCGTCGAAGGCCGCGCGAAGAAGAGCGAGTATCGCAAGTTCAAAATTCAGTACGATCGCGGTCCGAACGACTTTGCGATGATGCAGGAGACGCTCCGGCGCCGCTTGCGCTATCTGCGCCGGGAGACCGA
>JAFAOZ010000184.1 GCA_019247395.1 Vulcanimicrobiota bacterium
GCATAGGTCGTGAAATACGGAAAGCGATAGCCTTGCAGCCCGGGAGTTCGCTCGGGGGCGAGTTCGAGCGGCGCAGCGTATGCCGCGTCGGCCTCCCCGCGAGTGACGTAGCCGCTTTCGACCATGCGGTCGAGCACGTGACGCTGCCGGTCGCGCGCCAAGTCCAAGTTGGAGAACGGCGAATAATCCGACGGCGCAGCCACGATTCCGGCGAGCATCGCCGCCTGCCCCACGGTCAGCTTATCGACGCTTCGGCCGAAGTACGTATGCGCGGCCGCGTCGACGCCGTACGCGCCCGCGCCGAGGTAAATGATGTTGAGATAGCGCTCGAGAATTTCGTCTTTCGTGTAATACCGCTCGATCTCGATGGCGAGCAGCGCCTCCTGAACCTTGCGCGACAGCGAGACTTGGTCGTTGAGGAAGAGCCGCCGGGCGAGCTGCTGCGTGATCGTAGAAGCGCCTTGAAACTCTTGATGCGTCAAGTCCGCGAAACCGGCGCGAACGATCCCGCCGAAATCGACGCCGTGGTGCCGGTAAAAGTTATGGTCTTCGTTTGCGACGAAGGCGTCTCGAACGGTCGTCGGAATGCGGTCGAGCGGAACCCAGACGCGATTCTCCTTATACACCGATGCAAGCTGCGTCCCGTCACGCGCAAAGATGCGGGTCGAGCTGGCCGGCTGGTAGTCGGCCATACGCGAGATATCCGGCAGATTACGCGCATAGGCCGTAATCATGCCGGCGATCGCTCCGATCGAGAAGAGCACCAGCAAGAGAAGCGCGACCAAAAGGCCGCGCCAAAAGCCGCCGCCGCGGCGCCGGCGCCGATTACGCCTTGGCATTGGCTACCGCGCTCAACACGCCGTTGACGAAACGCCCCGAGTCCTCGGTCGAAAATCGCTTCGCGAGCGCGACCGCTTCGTTGATCGCGACCGCTTGCGGAGTCTCGGGGCGGCAGTGCAGTTCAAAAGTTGCCATTTCCAATAAGAGGCGGTCGATCGTCGGCAAGCGCTCGATCGTCCACCCTTGCAAGAGCGGACTGACGATGCGATCGGCCTGGTCGGCGTATTCGAGCGTTCCCAGCGCCAGTTCCTCGACGAAGGCACGCTGCTCGCTATCGGCGTTCTCGCCGACGACGTCGCGAACGGCTTCGACCGGTTCGCGGTCGCCGATCGCGATGGAATAGAGCACCTGCAGCGCCTGCTCGCGTGCGACGCGGCGCGACGTCATCGCGCCTTGACCTCGCCGTTGGTCAAAATTCGCGCGGGAATTAACTCGACGTCGTACCGTCCGCTGCGGAATGCCGGGCTTGCGAGGATCTCCAAGCAGATCGCAATGGTCGTGTTCACGCCTTCGACGAGCGTTTCGCGCAGTGCGCGCTCCATGCGCGCGATCGCGACCTCGCGCGTGTCGCCGAATGCAACGACTTTGGCGATCATGGAATCGTAGTACGGCGGAATGGTCGCACCCGCGTACAGATGCGTGTCGACGCGAATGCCCGGTCCGCCGGGGAAGACGAGCTTCGAGACGGTGCCCGCGGCAGGCGCGAAGTTGTTGCGCGGATCTTCGGCGTTGATGCGACATTCGATGGCGTGGCCGCGCGACTTGATATCGGATTGCGAATATCCGAGCGGCTCGCCCGCGGCGATCCGAATCTGCTCTTTGACCAAATCGATATTGAAGACCATCTCGGTGACCGGATGCTCGACCTGAATTCGCGTATTCATCTCCATGAAATACGCGTCGTCGCCCGAGACGAGAAACTCGAGCGTGCCGGCGTTGGTATAGCCGACGTAGCGCGACGCTTGTAGCGCCATCTCGTGCAGCTTGGCGCGCGCGCGTGGCGAGAGATTCGGCGCCGGCGTCTCTTCGACGAGTTTTTGATGCGCCGGCTTCTGCACCGAGCAGTCGCGTTCGCCCAAATGTACGATGGTGCCGAACTCGTCACCGAGGACTTGCACCTCGATGTGGCGCGGCTCGCGAATCAAACGCTCGAGATAAACGCGCCCATCTTTAAAGCTCGCCTCCGCCTCGGCGGTAGCACCGGC
>JAFAOZ010000227.1 GCA_019247395.1 Vulcanimicrobiota bacterium
GCGCTTGCCTTCCAGCGAGTTGAGCATCGCGGTCTCTTCGCCGCAGATATAGGCGCCCGCACCGCGGTGCACCGTTATCTCCAAATCGAAGCCGGTGCCGAGAATATTGGTGCCGACGAAACCCGCGGCGCGCGCCTGCTCGAGCGCCGCGCAAAAAATTTCGTACCCGCGCGCGAACTCGCCGCGAATATAAATGAACGCGTGATGCGACGCGATGGCGTAGGCGCCAATGAGCATGCCCTCGAGCACCAAGTGCGGCGCGTCCTCGAGCAGCATATGATCCTTGAACGTGCCGGGCTCCGCCTCGTCGCAGTTGCAGACGAGATAGCGGACGTTCTTATCTTTGGGCAGGAACGACCACTTGCGGCCGGTCGGAAAGCCGGCTCCTCCGCGCCCGCGCAAGCCCGATTTCTCGGCGATATTCAGGACGTCGACCGGCTGCAGCTCGCGCACGACGCGCTGCCACTGGGTGTAGCCGCCGCGCTGCCGGTAGGCGTCGATGCCGCGCATATCGACGTCGCCCATGCCCGCGGTAAGCACCTTAGTGACCGGCACGTGCGCCCTCTTCGTCGACCCGATCGACGACGTCGCGTGGCTCGAGCAGGGCGCGTTCGCGCGTGCCCGTGAAGCGGATGACGTTGCGATTGATGATATTGTCGAGCATGATGACACCGCTTCGATCGCCGACGCCGCCGGCGTTATTCGGCGATGGAACTCCATCCGCGCCGCGCGATTTGCGCCCGTCGGCAACCTGCTTGTCCTGCGGAATTTGCCAGGTGCGATCCGGCGCGTCCGTTTGCGCCATCGCAGCGACCGCGTAGGTGCCGCCGCGGATGTCGTCGAGCATCGCGTCGATTTTCTGCGGCGTCAAGTCGTAGACGAATTGAAGATTTACCTGCATGCAGGTCGCGCGGTCGCAGGCCGCGAGACATTCGACCTCTTCATACGAGAACAGACCGTCCGGCGTCGTTTGCAGATGACCGATGCCGAGTCTCTCGCGAAAGTACGCCATGATATCTTCGGCGCCGTTGATCGTGCACGCCAAACCGCGGCAGACCTGCAGCATGTACTTTCCGACCGGCCGGCGATAAAAAAGTGTGTAGAACGAAACGGTGCCTTCCGCTTCGGCCGGCGTAATGCCGACCATCTCTGCTACGGCCTCCATCGCCTCGCGGCTGACGTACCCTTCGTGTTGCTGGAACAAATGCATCAGCGGCAAGACCGCCGAGCGCTTGCGCTCGTACTGCGCGATGGTCTGCTCGCATTGCGGCCGCAATCGCTCGAGCAACGCGGGAAAGTTCTTCTCTCGCTCGGTCATCGGTCGACCTCGCCGAAGACGGGGTCGAGCGAACCGATCATGACGACGAGATCGGCAATGAGGTTGCCGGGCGCGATGCACTTGAGCGCCTGCAAGTTGTACATACTCGGCGGCCGCGTCCGCACGCGGTACGGGCGGTTCTCTCCGTTGCTCACGATGTAGTAGCCGAGCTCGCCCCGGGGTCCCTCAACTGATTGATAGACGTCGCCCGGCGGCACGCGGAACCCCTCGCTGATCACTTTAAAGTGATGGATGAGCGCCTCCATCGAGAGCGCAATCGTTTCTTTGGGCGGCAGCGCGACTTTGGTATCGTCGATCATGACGGGTCCGGGCGTATCGAGCCGGCGGCGCGCCTGCTCGACGATACGCATGGACTGCTCCATCTCGTCGAGCCGCACCAAAAACCGCGCATAGGCGTCGCCCTCAACCCGCGTGGGAATGTCGAAGTCATAGCTTTCGTACCCGCAATACGGATAGGCTCTGCGGACGTCGTACGCCACGCCGCTTCCGCGCAGGCTCGGTCCGGTGACGCCATACTGGATCGCATCGTCCGGGCTCAAGTAACCGACGTCGATCGTGCGGTCTTGAAAGATCGGGTTTGCCTGAAGCAGCCCGCGCAGCTCACGCATGCGGCCGGGAAACTTCGCGATAAGCGCATCGAGCCGCGAAAGCGAGCCGTCGGGCAGGTCGCCGTTAAGGCCGCCGATGCGAACGTAATTCGGATGCATCCGCGCGCCGCCGGCCGCTTCCTGAAAATCGAGAATGTTCTCGCGCAGATCGAAGCAGTAAAAGAATACCGAGATCGCGCCGAGATCGATGCCGTGCGTTCCCAGCCAGACGCAGTGCGAAGCGATTCGCGTGAGCTCGGCGATCAGCACGCGAACGATCTGCGCGCGCGGCGGAATGCGATCGGTGATGCCGAGCAGCTTTTCAACAGCCAACGCGTAACAGAGCGAGTTGGACTCCGGCGCCAGATAGTCCATGCGTTCGATCGCCGTCTGCGCTTGCGTCCAGAAAAGGCCTTCGGCAGTCTTTTCGATACCGGTGTGCAGGTAGCCGATCTCGGGATCGGCCTCAACCACGTTCTCGCTATCGATTTCGAGGACGATCTGCAGCACGCCGTGGGTCGACGGATGCTGCGGCCCCATCGAGAGCACCATGGTGTTGTCCGTGCGGCTCACGATGTCAGCCGAGAGCGGCTTTGCGTAAACGCTCACGACTCGCGCGCTCGCTTCACTTCTTCTTGCAGGGCTTCGAAGGTGCGTCCGGAGGGCGGAGTTCCGGCAACGACGTTGCTCTTGCCGGCAAAAGCCGGCCGTGGTGAACGTTCGCGTGCGGGGCCGCGCATCGGATAATCCTTGCGCAGCGGATGCCCTTCCCAATCGTGCGGCATCTGGATGCGGCGAAGATCGATGTGACCTTCGAAGACGATCCCGAAGAGGTCGTAGACTTCGCGTTCCGCCCAATCGGCGGACTTCCACAGATCCATGACCGACGGCAAGCGTTCGCCGTCGTCGATGCCGCAGAGCACGCGCATGCGAGCGGGACGTCCGACCTCTGCAACCGACGCCGGCTTCGGCGTCAGCTTCAATAAATGATAGACCACGTCGAATCGCGGCGTGCGCTGCAGATAATCGACGGCGCCCAAATCGAGCAGCATCGCATAGCCGTCGCTCTTGAGCGCTTCGAGGCGCGCGCGCAGCTCGGCAGGCGCGACGCGCTCGATCACGGCATCGTCGAGCGCCGGACGCACGCTCGGCGGATCGACCGAAGCGCCGGCGATTGGCGGATTTTGGGTGCTAGGCACGCTGCACGCTTACGGTGATTACGCTTTGGCCACGATGCCGCCGCGGCCGCCCTGGCGGATCTGCTGCTGAATGAGATTCACCGCATAGAGCAGACCGTCGGGTGTCGGCGGACAGCCCGGAACGTACACATCGACCGGAATGATCGTGTCGACACCTTGAATCACGGCGTAGTTATCGAACATGCCACCCGAGCTCGCACAGGCGCCCATCGAGATAACCCACTTCGGATCGGCCATTTGGTCGTAGAGGCGCTTGACGACCGGTCCCATTTTCTGCGCGACGCGGCCGGAGACGATCATCAGATCGGCTTGCCGGGGCGAACTGCGAAATACTTCGGAGCCGAGGCGCGCGATGTCGTACTCCGCCGAGGTCACCGTCATCATCTCGATCGCACAGCACGCCAAGCCCATCGTCAGCGGCCAAACCGACGAGCTCTGCGCCCAGCGCGCGACGTCGTCGAGCCGCGCCAACATGAATTGTCCCGGTCCTACCGACATCGCGCCCTCAACGCCACACGAAGCCGCCCTTCTTCCAAACGTACGCGTAACCGATGCCGAGCACGATAATGAAGATGACCATCTCCAACAGGCCGAAGAGGCGCAATGCGTGCAGCTTGACCGCCCAGGGATAGAACGAAGCGGCTTCGACGTCGAACACGACAAAAAGCATTGCGATCAAATAGAATCGCACGGGGAAGCGCCCCGCGACGGGCGACGTCGGCTCGACCCCGCACTCGTATGCTTCGCGCTTGTGCGGGTTGGGGCGTGCGCGCGCCAACAGACCCGGCACGAGCGTAAAGGCCAGTGCGGCGGCGAATGCGACGCAGAGGTAGATCGCGACCGGACCGTAGGGATTCATGGCTTGTGAAAGTTTTCACAAGCGGTGGGTCACACCTGTTCGCGGCGGGACCTCACGCGCCTGAGACCGTAGAATCGAACATGCGCCGTGTCGTTTTGGGAATGCTCATGCTCTTTGCCTTGGGCGACTCATGCTCGCCGCCGCCAAACGTCGTCGGTGTCCAAGATTTCGGCCGCGTGGTCGGGCGCGTCCTCGATGCGATGACCAATCGTCCGATTCCCAACGCATTGGTCTCCGTCGGCTCGCTCTACACGTCCAATGCCGACGTGAACGGCGCCTTCACCTTGCGCGCCGTGGCCGGCGATCAGACGGTGACCGCACGTGCGCCCGGCTACTCGACGGCGACCGCGGACACGACGATCGCCAAAGACGATACGGTCTCGATCGGATACATCCGGTTGGTGCCGCTCAACTATCCGGCCGGTCAGGCGACGCTCGCGCCGCCATCGACGCCGACGCCGCGTGCCTCGCCGACGGCCGCGCCGGTCATGACAACGAGCCCTGGGCCGGCCGGCAGCCCGATGGCCACCGCCTCGCCCAGCCCGCGCGCCACTTAACTCAGACGTAGCGTCGCGAGGTCGAGATCGTATTCGATCGAGCGATAAATCTCATCGGGAATCTCCCCCGCGCGGCGCATCTCCGAAATTGCTTGGCGCTCGGCCGCTAGCGCTTCTCGTTGAATCGAACGGTCGAGCCGGATCTCTTTTGCCTCGTCGGCA
>JAFAOZ010000104.1 GCA_019247395.1 Vulcanimicrobiota bacterium
CGGATATCCGTCCCCAGCAGCATCCGGCCTTCGGTGATGAGCGTCGGCTGCGCTTGGATTGGAACGCGCCGCATGCCGCTTGCGAACTCGCGCCGTATTCCCGCGATCGCGGCTTTGAGCTCGAGCAGATCTTGCATCGTCTCGAGAAGCAGCAGATCGACGCCGCCTTCGACCAGCGCGCGCGCCTGTTCGGCATAGACCTCGCGCAGCTGCTCGTACGTCACGTTGGAGAGCGCGGGATCGGAGGATGAAACGAGCATTCCAGTCGGTCCCATCGATCCCGCAACGAAGCGCGGCCGCTCCGGCGTGGAGCATGCATCGCATGCTTCGCGCGCAATGGTCGCGGCTCGGAAGTTAATCTCGCGGGTCTTTTCGCCGAGCGAATACTCGTCGAGTTTGATGCGGGAGCCGGTAAACGTGTCGGTTTCGATCACGTCTGCGCCGGCGGCCAGATACGAGTCGTGGATGCCGCGCACGATCTCCGGATGCGTCAGTACGAGCACCTCGTTGCAACCCTGGTACGTCGGGCCGCCGAAATCGGCGGCGGACAGGTCGAGATCCATGAGCTGCGTGCCCATGGCGCCGTCGAAGATCAACACCCGCTCGCCGAGCAGGCGCAGGTATTCAGAGGGCGGCGCGAATTTCTCCGATGGCATGTCCGGCCCGATTATACACTTTCGGATGGGTGAAACGGTCGAGAGCCTGCAGTTGCGCGCCGTCCAGAGCGCCGAGCCGGCGCAGCATCGCCATCGACGACGGGCCGCGCGCCCGCGATGCTCCGTCGAGGACCTTGGAGACGTAACCGAAGCGGCGATCGATCGCGGCGACTCCGTGCACGCCTTCGGCGCCACCTTTTGATACGATGCTCCCCGCGCCGGCTTCCATCAACTCGGTGTCGAGCTGGCGGGTACCGGCGACGTATGCCGGGTACGACACCATCGCTTCGCGCACAATAGCGAGCGCGCGCGCATCGGCGTCCGATAGATCCTCGAGCGTCGCCAACCGCGCAAACGATCGCGCGGCATTGCGAAGGCTCGTCGCATAGACGGGAATCCCGCAGCCGTCGACGCCGAGCGGCCACGCCGACGCGTCGTCGTCGGAAACGCGCGCGCACAGCTCCAAAATGCGCTGCTCCGCGGGATTGGTGAGCTCGAGGTAGCTCGCGGTATCGGCGCCGATCACTTTGCAAAGCGCGAGAATACCGGCGTGTTTCCCCGAACAGTTGTTGTGCAGCGCCGTTGGTTGTTCGCCGGCGCGACGCAGCAACTCCGCGGCGGTTTCATCGTACGGCCAGTGCACGCCGCACTGCAGATCGGCAACGCTCATGCCGATCTTCTCGAGAATCGAACGCACCGCTTCGACATGGATCGGCTCGCCCGAATGCGAAGCCGTCATCACGGCGATTTCACGGCCGTCGAGACCGAATGCGGTATCGACGCCCGCCTCGATTGCCGCGGCGGCGATGAACGGCTTCGCGGCGGAGCGCAGGTATACCGGCACATCAACGTCGCCGGCCGCGCTGAGAACGTTTCCTCGCACGTCGACGGCGCAGGCGGCAACGCGATGAACGGACTCGACGAGATTGCCGCGCGTTACCTCGACGACAATCTCTGCGCGGAGGCTCAAACGAGAGCGGGTTCGACGATCGTGGCTTCCTGCTCGGCGAAGACCGGATTGCTCAAGTAGCGCTCGCCCGTGTCGCACGCGATCGTGACGATCGTTTTACCGCGCGATTCCGGACGCGCTGCGACTTGCAGCGCAGCCCATACGTTGGCGCCGCTCGATATTCCGACGAGCATACCCTCTTCGCGCGCGAGCCGGCGTGCCGTTGCGATAGCATCCGCATCCGTAACGCGGATGACTTCTCCATAGATTTCGGTGTTGAGCACCTTCGGCACGAAGCCCGCGCCGGTGCCTTGAATCTTATGCGGCCCCGGTTTGCCGCCGGAGAGCACCGGCGACGCGTCGGGTTCGACGGCGATCATCGTGACGCTCGGCTTGCGGCCCTTGAGCACCTCGCCGACGCCGGTGATCGTGCCGCCGGTTCCGACCGCCGAAATAACGACGTCGACGGCGCCGTCGGTGTCGCGCCAAATTTCTTCGGCGGTGGTGCGGCGATGAATCTCCGGATTCGCGGGGTTTTCGAATTGCTGCGGCATGAAATATTTGCCGCTTGTGCCACCGACGATCTCGTTTGCGCGGCGCAGTGCACCCGGCATCCCTTCCGCGCCGGGCGTCAGCACGACTTGCGCGCCATAAGCTTTGAGCAGGTTGCGGCGCTCAATTGTCATTGTGTCGGGCATGACGAGCATCAGCGGATAGCCTTTTGCGGCGGCGACGAACGCGAGTGCGATCCCGGTGTTGCCGCTGGTCGGTTCGATGATCGTCATGCCCGGGAGCAGACGACCGTCCCGCTCGGCGGCTTCGATCATCGCGACCCCGATTCGGTCTTTGACCGAGCCCGCGGGATTAAACGATTCCATTTTGACGAGAACCGTCGCTGGAAGGTCGCGGGCGAGCCGCGGCAATTTCACCAGCGGCGTATTGCCGAACGTGTCGGCTAAATTGTCGTAAATTCGTGCCATGGTAACGTGGTTAACCCCCGCTCGGAATCGAACGTTTCACTCCCGTCGCTAGCTGCCGATGTCCCACAGCAGCCCGAGGTCCTTCTTCGAAAATGACCGGAACGCAATCAGCGTTTCGGTGCTCAAGATGCCTTCCAGAGCGGCAACGCGCTCGGTGACCAGGTCGTTGAGTTCTTCATGCTCGCGTAGCCGCGCGATTGCGATCAGATCGAACGGTCCGGCGACCGAATAGACCTCCGCGATGCCGTCGATCGCGAGCAGATCGTCGGCGATCGTTCGCAGACGCGGGCGTTCGACGTTCATGAGAATGAATGCGGTGACCATCGCTATGCGGCTCCGATCGGCGTTGCGAGCGCGCCGCCGCAGTTTGGACACCGATCCTCCATCGCTTGCGCGCAGTTCGCGCAAAACGTGCAGTCGTACGAGCAAACGCGCGCGTCCGTAGCGGCGGCCAACGCGCCGCCGCAGCGCTCGCAGGAGCTTTTCATCTCAGGGGCTATATGCCGCGAATCCTGCTCGCCCCTGTAACGCGCAAAGGAGGAAGCGCATGAAAGCTGTGATCGTCGAGCATCGCGGCGACGAGGGAACTTTCAAGGACGTTCCGCGCCCCGAGCCGGGCGAACACGAGATCCTCGTGCGCGTGATCGCGGCGAGCGTGAATCCAATCGACTGGAAAGTGCGCGATCGCGGCGAGCACACTCTGCCGTTCGTGCTCGGCCAAGACTTCGCCGGTGTGGTGAGCGAGCCGGGCGCGCGCGTTTCGAAATATCGCGAGGGCGAGCGTATTTTCGGCATCGCACGCACGCATGGCGCGTTTGCGGAGTATACCGTTGCGTCCGAAGACGATCCGGAAGAGCCGATCGCAAAGATACCCGATGACGTCGGCGATGCCGACGCCGCGTCGCTGCCGACGGCGGGTTTGACGGCGCTGGCCGCAATCGAATGGCTTCGCGTGGAGAAGGGCACGACGCTGCTCGTCGTCGGCGCGACGGGCGGCGTCGGCACCTTTGCGCTGCAGATCGCGCGCGACCGCAGCGCGCGGGTCATCGGCGTTGCGGGTTCCACCAGCGAAGGACTCGCGCGTGAACTCGGTGCAGACGAGTTCGTTGCCTACGATAAAGAGGACCTCGCCGCCGCGATCAAGGCCGCGCATCCAGGCGGCGTGGATGCGGTTTTGGATCTCGTCAGCAGCGGCGACGCGATCAAGGGTATGGCCGACCTCGTACATGCCGATGGACGCATCGTGTCGACGATCGGCTCGGCCGACGTCGATTGGTTCGCGCAGCGCAACATCGCAGCGGTGAATCTTGTGATGGCGCAGACGCCGCAGTCGTCACACGCGGGCTTGCGAACGCTGCTCGAGTTGCTCGAGCAGCAGCGGATGCGCGTCATCATCGTGGACGAACGTCCGCTCGCCGAAGCGGCCGAAGCGCTCGCGGAGAGCAAGCGTGGCTCCGTTAACGGCAAGATCGTGATAACGGTGGATTAATCTCTGCATCGAACGCCAAGAGGCACCGCAGAAATGCTGTGCCTCTTCTTTTCTATTTTTGCTTAGCTACTTGTTCTTGAAACGGGCGACGCGCTTTTCGTTGTAGGCGGCGAGGCCCTCTTTTGCGTCGTCGCTCTTGAAGAGCAGCGACTGCAGCTCGCGTTCGAGCGCGAGCGCGTCTTGCAGCGGAAGCTCAGCCCCCGTCTGCACGCTGCGCTTGATGTGACCGACCGCCATCGGCGCCTTGTTCGGCGAACAGAACTGGCGCGCGTAGTCGAGAATCTGCTCGCGGAACTCCGCGGCGCTCCCTTCCAATAGATCGTTGATCATGCCCCACTCGAGCGCTTGTTCGTAGCTGACCGTCTTGCCGGTCGCCATCATCTCGATTGCGCGCGATTTACCAACGAGGCGAGCGAGGCGCTGCGTACCGCCGGTGCCCGGTAGAACGCCGAGCGCAACTTCGGGGAGACCGATCTTGCCGGCATCTTTGCGGGCGATTCGAATGTCGGCAGCCATCGCAATCTCAAGGCCGCCGCCGACGCAATGGCCGTTGAGCGCAGCGATCACCAGTTTCGGCGTTTGCTCTAAGCGCGACAGTGTTTCATTGGCGTGCAGGCAGAACATATACTTGAACTCCGGCGTCACTTGATTGAGCATCCCGATGTTCGCGCCGGCCGAAAAGAACTTCTCGCCTTTGCCGA
>JAFAOZ010000132.1 GCA_019247395.1 Vulcanimicrobiota bacterium
GAGTATCGAGGCAAGCGGCCGAAGGTCGATGCGTCGGCCTTTATCGCACCCACCGCCGTGCTTATCGGCGACGTCGAAATCGGACCCGAATCGAGCGTTTGGTTCGGGACGGTGCTTCGCGGAGACAACGGACCGATTCGGATCGGCGCGCGCACGTCGGTTCAGGATAATGCCGTCGTTCACGTCAGCGAAGGCGGCGCGACGATCGTCGGCGACGACGTGACGGTTGGACACGCTGCCGTGATGGAAGACTGCCGAATCGAGGCGCACGCGCTGATAGGAAGCAACGCGACGCTGCTCAACGGCTGCACGATCGGCGAAGGCGCGCTCATCGCGGCCGGCAGCGTCGTCGGACAGAATGTCGCCATCCCGTCGCGCGTCGTTGCCGCCGGCGCTCCAGCACGCGTCAAGAAAGCGCTCGACGGCGAGGCAGCCTCGTGGATCGAGATTTCTGCGGGAGAGTACGTGAAGCTCTCGCGGATGTACATGGCGCAGACGATCGGCTTGGCCGAAGATCAGGAAGTACTTCGCTGAGCGGATTACCGTGGATGCACCGTCGTCCAGAGCAGAATCCCGTTGAGAACGAGGATCGCCGCGGCAGCGCCAAAGGATAGCAGCGTCAGCCAGCGGCCGTTCACCATCGGACCCATCGTTTCTTCGCGCCGCGTCAGGAGAACGAGGGCGATCACCGGCACCGGCAGGACGAAGCTCAATATCACCTGACTGACAATGAGCGTCTGCGTGACGTTCAATCCCAGCGCGACGACCACGATCGCGGGCAGCATCGTGACGAGCCGCCGTACCCAGAGCGGCACCGAAAAACCCAGGAAGCTCTGCATGATGACTTGACCGGCCATCGTGCCCACGACGGAGCTCGAGATTCCCGATGCGAGCAAGGCAATGAGAAAGACCACTCCGGCCAAGCTACCGAGTAACGGAGTCAGCGTACGATACGCGGTCGCGATGTCCGCTACGCCGGCGTGACCGGTTGAATGAAAGACCGCTGCGGCCATGTACATCATGGCGCAGTTCACGAGACCGGCAATCGTCAATGCGATCGCGACATCGGCGTACGAAAACCGCACGATCGAAAAGAGCTGCCGGCGGTCGCGAGGGACGATTCGCTCTTGCGTGAGTGCCGAATGGAGATAGATTGCGTGAGGCATTACCGTCGCACCGACGATGCCGACGGCGATGAGCACGCTGGACGATCCTCCCAGCCACGGAACGACCGCATGGTGAAGCACCTGTTGCCAGTCCGGTTTTGCCAAAAGCGTTTCGACGATATAGCAGATGCCGATAATGCCGACGAGCGATCCGATGAGCGTCTCCATCGTTCGAAAGCCGTAGCGATGGAGCGCCAAAATGGCGTAGGTCAGGGTTCCTGTCAGCAACGCGCCGGCCATCATCGGAATGTGGAACAGCAAATAGAAAGCGACAATTGCGCCGAGAAACTCTGCAAGATCGGTCGCCATGGCGCCCACCTCGCTGACGATCCACATCGCAAGGGCGAATCGCGGAGCGTGCTCGCGCGATAGCTCGGCGAGATTCTTACCCGTTGCGATTCCGAGCTTCGCCGAGAGACCTTGAAAGAGCATCGCCATGAGATTTGCGAGGACGACGACCCAGAGCAGCCGGTAGCCGAAGGCCGCACCACCTTGAATATTCGTAGCGAAATTTCCGGGGTCCATATAGGCGACCGACGCAACGAAGGCAGGCCCGGTAAACGGCAACAGCGCGCGCCAGCCGCGCCGATTGCCCGCGAGAACCTCTTGTGCAGCCGCGACCACGTGCGGACTGCCGCTCCCCACGCCATAGCTACGCGCCAATGCGCACCATTGCGGCGTGCGCGCGACGCAGCGTCACGACGCGTTTTCCGCGGCGAACGACGACACACGAGGCATCGGAACGTTGCACGACAATTCGCGCACCGGGCAGCAGACCGCCATCTGCAAGCACCGCGACCGCCGCGTCGTCTCGGTCGTCCAAACTTATGACGTTGGCACGATCGCCCGCCCGCAGAGCGGCCAACGTCGGTAACGGTTTCTCGGTGCGGAGATCGTCGTCATACGGAATGGGATGGCCGTGCGGATCGCGTTGCGGCCGGCCTAAGAGGGTGGCAATGCGCATTGCAACGTCGTCCGAAATTACGTGCTCGATTCGTTCGGCTTCGGCATGCACGCGTTCGAGCGGAATGCGCAGCACACGATGAAAGAACGTCTCGAGCAAACGGTGGCGGCGCACCATCGCAATGGCAAGCCGGCGGCCGCGGCGGCTCAGACGCAATGGCTGCGACGGCTCGCGTTCCCGATCAAGCAGGCCGTCGGCTTCGAGCAGCCGTTTCGCCTTGCTCACGGAAACGCGGCTGACGTTCAGATAGCGGGCGAGCGCCGCCGCACGCACCGGTCCGCCGGCGCCAAGCTGGTAGATCGCTTTGACGTAATCTTCGCGCGCTCGCGATGGGGAGCGGTCGGACCCCACTGCGAGCAGTCCGCGATTCACGTTACCCATGGCTAACGTCAACCATGGTTAACGCTGCTACGACAAAACTAAGATTTCCTTCACTCTAGGGTGACGCAAAATGTGAGGCGTCGCCGTATGGTAAGAAGAGTGTATATTCGCGCTGGAATCGCAGCTTGACGTTACCCGTCGGCCCGTTACGGTGCTTGGCAATGATAAACTCAGTCATGTCGGGCTCAGGACATTCCGGATTGTAGTAACCATCGCGGTAAAGGAACGCGACGACGTCGGCCTCGGCCTCGAGCGAACCGGAATCGCGCAAGTCGGCGAGCATCGGCCGCTTTTCGCTGCGAATCTCCACGCCGCGATTGAGCTGCGCGAGTGCGATGATGGGCACTTCAAGATCCTTGGCTGTGATCTTGAGCGTGCGGCAAATCTCCGAAAGCTCTTCATTTCGGTTCGCGCCGCGCGCTAGCACGCCGGGACGCAGCAGTTGGAGATAGTCAATGAAGATCGCACCGAGACCAACCGTCGACTTCAGACGACGGCAACGGCTTCGTACGTCGCTGATCGTCAACGCGCCGACGTCGTCGAGATAGATCGGAAGATCGTTGATCTCACCCATTGCGCGGGAGATTTCTTCCCACTGGTGTGCTTTGATGTTGCCGCGGCGCATGTCGTTCATTGAAATCCGCGCCTCCGAGCAGATGAGCCGCTCGATCAACTCGGTATTGGACATTTCCAACGAGAAGAACGCGATCGGCGCACCTTCCTCGCGCGCCGCTGCTACTGCCATGTTCAGCGCAAACGACGTCTTGCCCATACCCGGCCGGCCCGCGACGATCACGAAGTTCCCGGGTTGGAAACCGGTCGTCATCGCGTCGATGTCGTGGAAACCGGCGGTTAATCCCGTCCGGTCGCCGCGCATATGATAGCGATGATCGATGTTGTCGAAGACCTTCTTCATCAACCGGCTGACGGGCATGAACTCCGTGACGCCGCGCCGCTCTCCGATCCGGTAGACCAACTGTTCGCTGCGATCCAGCGCGCCGTGAACGTCTTCTTCGCCATCGAAGCCGAGCTGCGTAATCTCGGTTCCGGCGTGAATGAGCGAGCGCAGCACGGATTTTTCCCGCACGATCGTCGCGTAATAGCGTGCCGACGCAGCGGTCTGTACCGTTTCCATCAAGGCGCTGACGTATGACAAACCGCCGACGCGCTCCAGAACGCCGCGCCGGCGCAGCTCTTCGGCGAGCGAGATCTTGTCCAGCGGCTCCCCGCGCTCGTAGAGCTCGAGCAGCACCGTGTAGATCGTTTCGTGAACGTGCGCGTAGAAATCGTTGGGCCGAACGATCTCTCCGACGGCAGCGAGCATCTCGCGATCGACCAGTACCGAACCGATCACGGCCATCTCGGCCTCGAGGTTGTTCGGTGGAATCCGCTCGATCGGAGTGGGGAGTGGTTGTGCGCTCATCGACGAGCGCCTCTGCGGTCCGGCGCTGTGGACGACCTTGCGAGCCGCTTGTGCATAGGTCGAAATTTACGTGAGCAGAGTGCCACACGTGGTGGCACTCTGGGGCGTGCGCTCTAGGATGCCCTCCGGCGACGCGGCTTGGGCAAGTTGCGAAGGACCTGGTCGACGTTCGAGACCGGAACGACCTTCACGCCGGCAAGCGACGAATCAACCTCGCGGAAGTTTTCTTTCGGGAGGAGCACGCGGCGCATCCCGGCCTGGCGCGCCGCGTACAGCTTTTCAACGATGCCGCCCACCGCCCGAACCTTCCCTTGAATCGAGAGTTCGCCGGTCACCGCGACGTCTTGCGCGAGCGGCATCTTCGTAACGGCTGAGTAAAGCGCGAGAAATATCGCGAGGCCCGCGGACGGCCCGTCGATATTTCCCCCGCCTACGACGTTGATATGCAGATCGAATTCGGCGATGTCGATGCCGGTCAAAGCGCGCAACACGCTCGCGGCATTGAAGACCGAGTCTTTGGCCATGGTTCCGGCGGTCTCGTTGAATCGAATGGTTCCCTTGCCCGCTTGAGCCGCCGGAAAAGCGACCGCCTCGATTTCGATGATGCTGCCGAGATGGTGCAGTACCCCGAGCCCAAAGCTCTTGCCGACTTCGCGTGTGGCGCGTCCCTTGACGAGCGTGTGCTGGACGAGCCGGCTCGCGCGCACGACGGCGCGCACGTCTTCTTCGACGATTGACGGATTCTTCGGCTTCTCGGCGTGCTTACCGGGATAGAGCCGGTAGAGTGCTTGCCCATAGGCATCGGCGACGATCTGCACGGCCTTGCGTCCTTCGATCGTGTAGGATGCGATGAGCTGCGCGACGCCTCGCGCGGCCTTGGCGCCGAGGCGCTTGATCGCGCCCTGCACGATCGACAAGATTTGGTGCTGGGTCAGCGGCGAGAAGAAAATTTCGGCGCAGCGCGAGCGAATCGCCGGATCGATCTCCTCCGGTTCTCGCGTCGTGGCACCAATGAGGATGAAGTCGGCGGGTGCGCCTTCTCGAAAGAGGCGCTTGACGTACTCCGGAACGTTGGGCGCGCTCTCGTCGTAATACGACGACTCGAACGTCACGCGTTTGTCTTCGAGTACCTTGAGCATACGCGATTGCAGCGACGCGTCCATCTCGCCGATCTCGTCGATAAACAGCACGCCGCCGTGTGCGCGTGTGACGAGCCCGAGCTTCGGCTCGGGAACGCCCGCCTCCGCGAACTCGCGGCGGCTTCCCTGATAGATGGGATCGTGCACGCTCCCGAGCAGCGGATTGATCGTCTCGCGCGGATCCCAGCGCAGCGTCGTTCCGCTCGCTTCCACGAACGGTGCGTCCTTGGCGAACGGCGTGTAGGGACGCGATTTCGCAACTTCCAGCACGAGTCGCGCGACGGTCGTCTTCCCGACCCCGGGCGGCCCGTAGAGGATCGCGTGCTGCGGATACGGCGAGCTGATCTTTGCGAGGAGCGCACGGATCGCGGCCTCTTGACCGACGACGTCGCGCAGCGTCTGCGGGCGCAGCTGCTGCAGCGCCGACGCGGCGAGGCTGCGCTGCGAGAGCGCCTGGAGCTCGTCGAGCTTCGCCTGCGATGCGGGCGTTTCCGGACCCCCGGTTTCACGCAGCGCCTCGAGTTTGAGATCCTTGACGTACTCTTGATGGCGCTCCGCCATCTTCTCGTTGACGCGCCGTTCGATGGTCTCCTCGGCGTTGCGTTGGGCGATGACGTCCGCCATCGCCTCTTCGATATCGGCAAGCACCTTGCGCTGCTGTGCGCGCGTCGTCGCCCGCTCCAACGTCGGATCTTCGAGCACGAGCCGCTGCAAACCGCAGAGCCGGTCGGGCAGATTCTGCGAGCGCATCATCTTGAGCGCGTTTACCTTGCCGGCGCGTAGAACGACCTTATCTTGGCCGAGGACCGAGGCGAGCATTTCATAGAGCGCGGCGACGTACCGGCTCATTTCGTCTTCGACCCCGAACTTGCGCCGTAGGCGCGTCGTATAGAGCTGTTGCGCGTTGGCCACGGCGCTTACGCCGGCACGATCTCTACCGACGCCTTGGCAACGACGTTCTTGTGCAACTTGATCTCGACGGGGTACGAACCGAGCGCCTTGATCTGTACCGACAGGCCGACCTTGTGCTTGTCGACGGCCGCCGAGACGGCTGCCGCGACGGCAGTGGCGATGTCGGCGTTCGTAACGGCGCCGAAGAGCCTTCCGTTCTCACCGGCCTTGGCTTTGATGGTCAGTTTGGCGGTCTCGATCCGCGCCGCCAGTGCCTGCGCGTCGGCCAGCTCCTGGGCTTCGCGACGCTCTTGGGCCTTATGCTGCGCCTCGAGCTGAGCCAGCGCGCCTTTATCCGCCTCCCCGGCGAGCTTGCGTGGGAGCAGAAAGTTGCGCGCGTAGCCGTCGGCTACGTCTACGACGTCCCCACGTTTACCGAGCGCCTTGACGTCGCTCAAGAGAACGAGCTTCATGCTACTCCGAAACGAAAGGCAGGAAGGCGATCAGCCGCGCGCGTTTGACGGCCGTCGTGAGCATCCGCTGATGTTTGGCGCAGTTGCCGGAGATCCGGCGGGGGACGATTTTGCCGCGCTCGGAGACGAACTTCTTGAGCCGCCCGACGTCACGATAGTTCACGGCGATGGCGCGTTCGGCGCAAAAACTGCACGGCTTGCGCTTGGTGCGCCGCTCTTTGACGGCGCGCTTGATCTTGGTTGCCACTGGTATCCTTTCGACTAGGTGGTTGGCGGTCTCGGCCTGCTAGAGGAGCGAGACCCTAGCCAGGTGACACGACAGATTCGAGCCACCACCAGCCTCGAAAGGCTGGATTTCTCGGAACGTATGTTCGGTCGGCTCAGGCGGCTTCCTGCAATGCCCGTGACGAGCGGGGGACGATGGTGTATAGTAGAACGCGGCTTTCACATTTCAGGAGATTCAGTCATTTATGTACACAGACGAAGTGCTAACCTGCGTTGACTGCGGGCGCCAGTTCCCCTTCACCGCCGGCGAACAAGAGTTTTTCGCGATGAAGGGCTTTACCAATAAACCGAGCCGCTGTACGGATTGCCGTTCGGCGCGCAAGGCGGGCCGCACGTCAAACGGCGGCGGACGCGGCGGCGGCGCGCGTGAGATGTTCACCGCGACGTGCACGCAATGCGGAGGCGTTGCGGAGGTTCCGTTCCAGCCGCGCGGGGACAAGCCGGTCTACTGCCGCGACTGCTTCGCGACACGCCGGCCACAGTACTAATCTCGTCCGCCGAGCGGCCGAGCTCAATTGAGAAGGAGTCTGCAGCAGCAGGCTCTTTTTCATCCGTGGAACAAGATCGAACTCACTCAAGTAGTACGGTGCGAATGGAGCGGCATGCATAAAATCGCGAGATATCTTACGGGCGTGGGGCTCGGCTTGATTCACGTCGGCGCACTCGCCGCATTCGTACCGGCACTCTTTCGGTTCTCCGATCTCGCGGTCGTCGCAATCGTGTCATACTGTACCGGCGCGCTCGGGGTCACGCTCTGCTATCACCGCGTGCTGACGCATCGCAGCCTCCGGTTACGCAAACCGATCGAGTACTGCTTCGCGCTCTTCGGAACGCTTGCGCTGCAAGGCGATCCGATCCGATGGGTCGCCGTCCATCGCAAGCACCACGCCCACGCCGATCACGAGGGCGACCCGCATAACATCGAACTCGGCTTTAAATGGGCGCACGTCGATTGGCTCTACCGGCACAACATCGCGTATCCCAGCGAAGAAGAAATTGCACGCTACGCGCCCGATCTCTCCGCCGATCCCTTCTATCGCTTCCTCGCGTATGCCGCGCTGCCGTTGCAGCTGGCGCTTGCCGTCGCGCTTTTCCTTGCGGGCGGTTGGGCGTGGGTGGTCTGGGGCGTCTTCGTTCGGCTGGTCTTCAGCTATCACTCGACATGGCTCGTCAACAGCGCAGCGCACATGTTGGGATACCGAACGTACCGCACCACCGATCGCTCGACGAACTGCTGGTGGGTCGCGCTGCTCTCGTTCGGCGAAGGCTGGCATAACAATCACCACGCGTTTCCGTTCTCCGCCCGCCACGGCCTGAGCTGGTTCGAGATCGACATGACGTGGTGGCACGTGAAGCTCCTCGCATTCCTGCGGCTCGCCGACCGCGTCCGGCTCCCCAGCGAGGTGATGCGGCGCAAGCTGGCGTACGGAAAGGGCCTATGAAAAAGCTTCGTGCTCGCTACGAACGCCCGGACTTCCAAGAGCACCCGCTCGGCGCCGAAGTGACTGCGTATCTCACGGCGCCGGTGCGCGTACCGAAGGCTTAAGTCCGCAAGCCCGTCACGGGTTCCACCTCCCTCGTCGCGCGTCTCGACGCAGTTGGCCGGGAGCGCTACCACGACAAGCATCCGTTCCATCAGCGGCTCGTCGCCGGCGCGCTCGATCGTGCGCAAGTGCAAGCTTGGGTGGCGAATCGCTATTACTATCAGAAACAGATACCGGTCAAAGACGCCGCCATCTTGGCCAACTTGCCGAGTGGCGCACACCGCCGTATCTGGATAACGCGACTCACCGATCACGACGGCACCGGAGACGGCGCTAACGGCGGCACCGCTGCATGGTTAACACTGGCGCGAGCAGTGGGGCTCGACGAGCCGTACGTCGTTTCCGAGCGCGGCGTCGCGGCGGGTACGCGGTTTGCCGTGGATGCATACGTTACGTTCGCCCGCACCCGCTCGTGGATTGAAGCCGTTGCGTCGTCGCTGACCGAGCTTTTCGGACCGCCGGTAATGGAACGCCGGAGCGCAGCCATCCTGGAAAAATATCCCTGGGTCGATCCGTCGGGGCTGGCCTATTTCCAACGCCGCATCCCGCTTGCGCGGCGCGACGCCGAGACGGCGCTGGCTTGGGTCGTAGCGGAAGCGACGACGCCCGAGCTCGAAGATCGCTGCGTCGATGCCGTGCGCTTCAAGTGCGACGTGTTGTGGGCAATGCTCGACGCGACCGCCTTATCGTGCGGCGTTTTTACGTGAACGGGCAGGCCGTTCCGCGATTCGCAAAAGGCGTACGGCTTCGGCACGAGGCCGACGGAAGCGCCATGTTGCTGGTTCCTGAAGGTGCGCTGGTCCTCAATAGCGTCGCTGCGGTCGCACTCGAGCTTGTGGACGGAACGCGCTGCCTCGATCGAATCGTCGAAGACGTCGTCGATCGTTTCGACGTGTCGACGGAACGGGCACTCGAGGACGTTCGGGCGCTCTTCGAACGGCTGACCGCGCGCGGCTTCGTGCAATGCTGAGGCGCCCACTTTCGATGCTCTGCGAGCTCACCTATCGCTGCAACTTGCAGTGCCCGTATTGTTACAATCCGCTCGCGTTGCGGGAGTATCGCGACGAACTCTCGACCGCGCAGTGGAGCGTCGCATTGCGTGACGCCGCTGCGCTCGGCATCGTGCAGGCGCATTTTTCCGGCGGGGAACCGACGCTCCGGCACGACTTGCCCGAACTCGTCGAAACGGCGGCGCGCGCCGGGCTCTACACCAACCTGATCACGCAAGGGACGTTTCTTGACGACACAATGCTCGACGAGCTGATCGGGCGCGGCCTCGACCACGTGCAGATCAGCATTCAGGCACCCTGGGCTGAGACGGCCGATCGCATCGCGGGCACGGCCGTCCATGAAAAGAAGCTGGAGGCGCTCCGGCGCGTCCGAGAGCGCGATGTCGCGCTCACCCTCAATTGCGTGCTGCACCGTCAGAATCACGATACGCTCGGTGAGTTGATCGCGCTTGCGGAACGCTTTGCCATAACGCGTTTGGAACTGGCAAACGTGCAGTTCTACGGCTGGGCCTACCGCAACCGCGCGGCGCTCATGCCGACGCTCGAGCAAGTACGGCGCGCCGAAGCGATCGTCGAAGCGGCCCGTGAGCGGTTGCGCGGCACGATGGAGATCGTCTACGTACTTCCCGATTACTTCGGTGAGTTTCCCAAGCCGTGCATGAACGGTTGGGGAAACCAATTCCTGACCGTCACGCCAAACGGCGACGTTCTGCCGTGCCCTGCGGCCGGCGCGATCCGCGATTTACGGTTTGAGAATCTTCGGCGGGCGCCGCTCCGCGAGATCTGGCAGCGCTCGGAGGCGTTCGAACGTTATCGCGGCACGGCGTGGATGCCCGAGCCCTGCCGATCATGCGACCGTCGCGAGGTGGATTGGGGCGGATGCCGGTGTCAGGCCTTCTTGCTCACGGGCGATGCCGGCGTCACCGATCCGGCCTGTTCGCTCAGCCCGCACCACGCAGTCGTCACCGCGTTACGCGAAGCGCCCTCGCCGGCGCAGCCGATTCCGCGCCGCGGATGATCGTTCGCGTCCTCGGCTCCGCGGCGGGCGGGGGCGTCCCGCAGTGGAACTGCGCGTGCGCCAATTGTCAAGCGGCTCGCACCGGCCGCGCGCCGCGCCGCACGCAGTCGAGTCTTGCCGTCAGTGTTGACGGGATACGCTGGCTGTTACTCAACTGTTCGCCCGACATCGCGGCCCAGATCGAAGCCTTCACGCCGCTGCATCCGCCGGCACCGCGCGGCACGCCGATTGCCGGGATGCTTTTCACCGACGCCAACGTGGATCACATCGGCGGATTGGCGGTGCTTCGTCAACGCGGAGGTGACCGCGGATTCCTTATTCGCTCGAGCGCAGTAATTCGCGAGATTGCCGCCGCACAGCCCAGCTGCGCGCCGTTCGCAGCACCGCCGCATCGCTGGCTCGACACGCCGCTGGGCGAATTGATCCCGAGCGCCGGCGGCGACGATCTCGCCGGCGGCGCACTGATCATTCGGACGATCGCAGTGCCGGGAACCACACCGGGATACGACGGACGCCGCCGAGCAACGGGCGCGGTCGTCGCGTATGAGGTTGCCGGCCGCAACACGCGCAAGTCGCTCCTCTTTGCGCCGGTTTTCAGCGCGATCGACGATGCGCTGCGCACCGCAATCGAGCGCGCTTCGGTCGCATTCTTGGATGGATCGTTCTATGGCGACGACGAGATGATCGCCGCTCACCTTCTCGACAAACCCGCGCGCGGGCTCGGGCATCAGCCGGTCGGCGGCAGCGATGGAACGATGGCGCAGCTGCGCCACGTACGCACGCGCCTCGTTTTCACGCACCTGAACAACTCCAATCCGATGCTCGATTCAAATTCGGAGGCCTACGCCGCCGTGCGTGAGTTCGGAGCCGAGCTCGCCTTTGACGGGATGGAGTTGACGTTATAGTCGAAGGTATCCCACATGCTGTTGCCGCTGCTCGCATCGCTCTTGGTTACGCAGGACGACTTTGCAAGTCTCGTAGGCCTCGACTCGCCGGCGATCGCCGCCAATGCAAAGACGGCCGCCGTCGTCGTCAAGACAGTGGCGTGGGAGGCCGACAAACGCACCAACGACCTCGTCATCGTGGATTTGCAATCGGGCGCGCAGAGAACGCTCCTCACCAATCGGCCGGGGCTTTCGAGTCCGGCCTTCTCGCCCGATGGAACGCAGCTGGCGTTTTTGGCCGACGACTCCGCAAGCAAAAACTCGCACACGCGTGTCTTCGTCATGCCCGTTTCGGAAGGCAGCGCACGCCCAGTCAGCCCCAGCGACGTGGACGCCGCGGAGTTCGCGTGGCGTCCCGATGGACAGGCCATTGCCTATGCCGCCGCAGATCCGGAACCGGAAAAATCCGGCGCCGAGCGATTTCGGGACAGCTTCGTCTTCACGACCGAACCGATTACCGCGCGCGAGTTCCCGGAGCCGATTCACCTCTTCATCGCGCAGCTCGGCGCCGAAAACACGGCGCAGCTTACCTTTGGGCCGGCAAGCATCGTCGACGGTTCGCCGCTCTCGTGGTCTCCCGATGGCGCCGCCATCGCGGTGACGCTCTCCCGCAACGCGATTTTGAACGACCAAAGTTACTCGTGGGCGGCAATCGTCG
>JAFAOZ010000082.1 GCA_019247395.1 Vulcanimicrobiota bacterium
CCAGGGCAGCACGCGCTGCGTGTACCACGTTCGCGTGTCGTCGAACTTGCGTCCGAACCAATCGACCACGCTCCACGGCTTCCAGTGCGAGCGCAGCGCCCAAAGGCCGGCCAGGGTCGGCGTGATGGTAAAGGAGACGAAGAGCGAAGTGAGCGTCGAGATGACGACGACGATTGCGAACTCGGCGATTTGACGGCCGACCTGCCCTTGAATGAACGCAATCGGAAGAAAGACGACCACATCGACGAGGGTGATCACGACTGCGGCGGCGCCGATCTCCTCGCGACCGCGCACCGCGGCTTCTTCGGGAGGCTCCTTGAGCTCCGTGAAATGTCGTTCGATGTTCTCCAGCACGACGGTCGAATCGTCCACGAGAATACCGATGACCAGCGACATGCCCAAGAGCGAGATCGTGTCGATGGTCAGGTGCATCATCTTCATCACGCTGATCGCGATGGCGAGGGACGTCGGTATCGAGATGCAGACGACAATCGCGCTGCGCCACGAGCGCAGAAAAAAGATCATCGCGATGCCCGTCAACAAGATTGCCAGCATGAGGGTGCGGGTGACGATCGTTATCTGCTGCTGCGTGAACTTCGACTGAACGTTGATGACGCGAAAGTTGATCTCGGGGAAACGCCGCTCGATCTGCGGTAACGCCGCCAGGACGTTATTCGAGGCCGTTACCTCGCTGCCGGCCGCGGCCTTTTGCACTTGCATGAAGAGGCCGGGGCGCCCGCTGATTTGCGCGTATTGCAGGCGCGGCTCGTACGCCTCCGTCACGGTGGCGACGTCGCCGATGCGAACCACCGAGTTACTCGCCGTCCACGGGTTGACGACCCCCGGCAACGTCGAAACGCCGCCGAGGTAGTTCTGCACCTGCGCAATGGCATTGCCGGCCGCCGAACCGTTCGCCCCGCCCGCCGGAATGATCGCGAGATTACGGACGGTGTCGAGACTATAGATGTCGCCCCGAACGTCGATCGTCGTTTGGCGGTTCGGTTCGTAGGCAAAGCCGCCCGGCACGCGCTGATTGTTCTGTTGCAGCGTGTTCACGATATCGTTGAGCGTCAGATTCGACGCGGCGAGCCGTACCGGATCGATCACGACTTCGTACGCCGGTGTCACCAGGCCGCCGACGTTGGCAAACGAGATTCCGGGAACTTGCTCGAGCTGGGGCGCGATGACGTTCTGCGCGTACAGCGCGAGGCGCGCGAGCGAGAGTTTTTGAGAATAAATCGCAAGCGTAACGACGACCGACTGCGTGGGGTCGTAGAGGTTGACCGTCGGCGGCGTCAGATTGGTCGGCAGGTATCGCTCCGCAGCCTGGATCGCTTTATTGGTCAGCGCCAGATCCGTCGCGGTATCGGAGCTGATGTCGAAGATCGCGCTGATGGATGCGCGGCCTTGCTGTACGACGGAGTTCACCGTCTGCAAATCGGCGGTCCCCGAGAGGCTCTGCTCGATCGGCTGGACGATGTTGTCGCGCATTTCGGTCACCGATGCGCCGCTGTACTCGACTTGAATGGTCACCGTCGGCTGCGAGACGTCGGGGTAAAGCTGCTTGACGATCGTGGCGGTGGAGAGAATGCCCGCGAACATCATCAATGCGACGATCACGAAAACGAGCGTCGGACGGTTGATGAAGAGCCGGGTCAGGCTGAACTTCACGGCTGCAGCGAAACCTTCTCGCCGTCGCCTAACGTCATCTGGCCGTTGCTCACCAGCCGCGTTCCGGCGGCGATGCCGGCAACGACCGAGGTCGTTCCGTCGGTTCCCACTTCGCTCACGCGCACCGTCTTGACGGTGTCGTCGGGTTCAATTTCCATGACCGCGTCGTGGTTGTCATCGGTAAACGCGGTCGCCGGCACGCGCACTCCGCGGATCGGCAGCGTCGCGACCGCCCCCTGGACGACCATTCCGGGCCGCAAGCGGCGCCCCGGATTGGCGAGCACCACCTTTACCTGAAAGTCGGTCGAGCCCGGATTGATCTGATTGAGCACGCCGGCGACGTGGCCGTAGAACTTGGCATTGCCGTTCACGTCGGCTGCCGCGATCGTCGCCGGCGCACCGTCGCTAATGCGCGCGATCTCTTCGCTCGATGCGTGGAGCACGGCGTAGATCGGATCGACTTGCTGCAACGTAAAGATTTGACGGTTCCCCGGATATTCGCCGGGGTTGAGATTGCGATTCACGACGACGCCATCGATTGGGGATACGATCGTCGCTTTGCCGATCTGGACCCGAACTTGCTGCGCCTGCGCCTGCGCCACTTGCTCCTGCGCCGCCGACTGCTGCACGGCGGCCGACTGCAGGCCTGGCCCGGAGAGCGAACCGTTGGCGGAGACGGTGGAACGTGCGGTCGCGAGATTCGCATCGGCCGTGTTGAGCGCTTGCTGGTCGTTCTTCACCAGCGTCGCTTGGGCGTCGACGGCCTGCTGCGACATGTAGCCTTGCGTCAGCAAATTCTGATCGCGCGCCAAATTGTGCTGATCGTTGGTGAGCGTCTGCTGCGCCTGACTGACCGCCGCCTCGCTCGAACGCAGCGCGGAGAGACCTTGCTGGATGTTAAGCGATCCTTGGTAAACTGTGTGGGTTGTGTTGGCATGGTTACTATTCGCCGTTGCCAGATCGGACTGCAACTGCGCTTGCAGGTCGGAGGTGTCGAGCTGCGCGAGCGCTTGACTCGCACGAACCGTATCGCCCTCGCGAACGTACACCGCGGAGGCGGGCTCGGCGAGCGTGCTTTGGACGGCGACGTTTTGGTACGGCGCGATGACGCCGGCGAGCTGGCGCGCGGGCTGAATCGAGCCAAAGGTCGCCACAGCGGTTTCGACGTAAGGCGCGGGCTGTGGCGGGGGACCTTTTCGGCCGCCGCAGCCGGTTACGGCGGCGATGGCGAAAAACGTTCCGAAGAATCCGGCCGAAAGGGCACCCCTGCGTTCCATGACTGAGCAGATTGTAGCCAATGCCCAGCTTTTGAATCCTGGAGTGAGTCTGAGAACCGCTCCCGGGCCGCATCAAGGCGCGCGCGTCCTCGTCGTCGACGACGAACGCGGCTTGCGCGAGCTGCTCAGCTACGGCCTCGGGCAGGCCGGATTTTCCGTCCGGACGGTTGCCGACGGCTCGGCCGCCTTTCCGGTGCTCCGAGACTGGGCGCCGGACGTCATCGTGCTCGACGTGATGCTGCCCGGCCGGGACGGGCTTACGCTGCTGCCGGAAATACGCGGGCTGACGACCGCTCCCGTCGTTATGTTGACCGCCCGTACCGAGCTGGACGAAAAGCTCGCCGGATTCTCGGCCGGAGCCGACGACTATGTCGGCAAGCCGTTCGATCTCGAGGAACTCGTTGCGCGACTGCGCACCCTGCTGCGCCGCCCGCGCATCGAGCAGCACGAAACATTGACCTATGCCGACTTGACGATCAACGCCTATATGCGCACGGCGTTTCGCGGGAACCGGCGCATCGAGCTCTCGCCGCGCGAGTTCGATTTACTACGCGTCTTTGCCGAGCATGCCGAGCAAGTGCTGACGCGCTCGCAGTTGCTCGACCTCGTTTGGGGATCGATCGCGACGTCATTCCGAACACCGTCGAAACGTTCGTTTCGTTTCTGCGCGCAAAGATCGACAGCGGCGAACGCGTAAAACTCATTCAAACGCTGCGCGGCGTCGGCTACACGCTGAAAGCGACCCCCGCATGAGCAGCCGCCTCGCACGCCGCATTCGGACGCTCGCCGCAGTCGAAATCTCGCTGCTGCTCGTCGCGCTGCTTTTAGCCGGCGCGCTGCTTGCATTCGGCGTGTACATCCGCACGCTCAACAACGAGTTGACCGGCACGATGAACCAGCTCTCCGAAACGCTCGGGCGCGATCCGCCGCCTGACGCGCGCACGGCCGGCGCGTTTGCAGCATCGTTCCTCCTCGGCAGCGGTACGGAGATCATCTTCCTCGACGCGGCAACGCGCGTCACGGTGTTCCGGCTGCACCGCGCGGACCCACGGACGCTTTTCACGGTGCGTGGCCGCGGCGATCTCTCCGGCGACCCGCAGCCTTCGGGGCCATTGGCGCGGGTCATTCTCGGCCTCGCGACGGCGTACGGCGTTCCGCGCCTCTACGGCCACGTCGGCGACGTCTATATCATCGTGCGGGCGAACGATGCGACCCTCGTTTCGACGGTCCGGTCGTACGTGATACCGCTCGTCATCGCGCTGATTATCGCTATCGTTTGCGGCGTGCTCATCGCCCGCGTGCTCACGCGCCAGGCGCTACGCCCGCTCGATGACGTAACCGCGGCGTTGCAGCGCTTTGCATCGGGCGACCTCACCCCGCAGCTCATCGCCACAGACGAGCGGCAAGAGCTCGGAACGCTGGCCGCTGCGTATAACGGCGCGATCGAACAAATGGAGCGTGCCTTCGCGGCGCGCGATCGCGCGAACGCATCCATGCGCCAGTTCATTGCCGATGCGGGGCACCAGCTCCGGACGCCGCTGACCGTCGTGCAAGGATTCATCGCGATTTTGCGGCGCGGTGGCTTCGACAGCCCGAGCGACCGCGAGCACATCCTGGATACGATGAACGATCAGAGCCGCATCATGGGATCGCTCATCGACAAACTGATCTTGCTCGAGCGCTGGGAGAGCCCCGAAGCCGGCAGCAAAGCCGCGCCCATTGACGTTGGAACGCTCGTTGCCGATTTGGTTGCGCCAATCGCCGACGCGAATCCCGAGCGCCATTTCGACGTCTCGACGCAATCCGGGATCCTCGCCGCGATCGATCCGACCGAGCTTGGTTACGTCGTGACGAATCTCGCCGATAATGCGGTGAAGTACGGCCACGGCGCCATTGCCGTGCGCGTCACCGCGCAAGATTCAACCGCTGTAATTGAAGTGGCCGATCAGGGACCGGGCATACCGTCGACCGATGCAACGCGCGTCTTCGATCGCTTCTATCGCGGTACGCAGCGCGACGTTCCGGGCTCAGGACTCGGGCTTGCAATCGTTAAGCGCGCCGTCGAGCGCGCGCAAGGGACGGTCACGCTCGACAGCAGCCCGAACGGCTCACGCTTCATCATCAAATTACCGAGAGCTGCGTAAGGATGGCGGAGAGGGTGAGATTCGAACTCACGGAACGCTCAACACGTTCGCCCGCTTTCGAGGCGGGTGCCTTCAACCACTCGACCACCTCTCCGTCGGTCAGGGTTGGGACGACCTAGTCGTTATACCTTCTTGCATCGCGCGGCGACGCTCGCGAAAGAAATGCTGCAGCTGCTCGGCCGTTTCGCTCTCCAGGACGCCGGAAGTCACCTCGAGCCGATGATTCGTTTTCGGCGAGCGCAAGACGTCAAACACGCTGCCGTCCGCACCGCCCTTAGGATCTTTGGCCCCGTAGACCAAGCGCTTGATGCGCGCGGCGATGATTGCGCCCGCGCACATGACGCACGGTTCTTTCGTTACGTAGAGCGTCGCTTCGGAAAGGCGCCACGCGCCGAAGCGCCGCGCGGCCTCGCGCAAGAGCAAGATCTCCGCGTGCGCGGTCGCATCGCGCCGCTGCTCCTTTTCGTTCTTCGCTCCCAGCACGACGTCGCCGTTGACGAGGACTGCGCCGATCGGCACGT
This sequence comes from Vulcanimicrobiota bacterium, assembly GCA_019247395.1. GTDB lineage: Bacteria > Vulcanimicrobiota > Vulcanimicrobiia > Vulcanimicrobiales > Vulcanimicrobiaceae > Cybelea. Next base: position 5,614 of record JAFAOZ010000082.1, read on the forward strand.
CGCCGGCACGCTCCGCTTCGGCGGCCAACTCGATCGCGCGGTGAAGGTAGATTTCGTCGGCGTTCAAGACGGCTCCATTGCGGTGCGGGAACTGGCGCGCCCGGAGGGATTCGAACCCCCGATCCCAGCCTTCGGAGGGCTGTGCGTTATCCAGCTACGCTACGGGCGCACAAACTGACGGCTTACCGCGTGACGTCCGGCGGTGATCCGGCGCTCGGGATGTGCTTGAAGAGGTCGAGCTTGTGATCGACCAGCGTGCGATAAAACTTTCGGACGCAATCGGGGTGCCCGAAGAAATACGTCCGCGCATAGGCGAGATCTTCGCCTCCGCTATCGGGGACGTAGTGAGAGATCTCGATCTCTTCCATTTGATTGCGATCGACCGGATGTGGACAGAAATCGCACGGAATAGTCGACATTGAAAAATTTACCTAGCCTTTTTCGTTTTGGCTCGGGTAGGACTTGAACCTACGGCCAAGGGCTTATGAGTCCCCTGCTCTACCACTGAGCTACCGAGCCGGACACATGAGTATTACGACACCGCAGTATAACAGGACCCCGCGGGCAACGACAACCGTTGCAGGCGGGCGCCGGGAAGCAGTGCAAAAAAACGCGGTCGGAGGGACTCGAACCCCCAACCTACAAGTTCGTAGCCTGTTGCTCTATCCAATTGAGCTACGACCGCGCGCCGGCCTTGCTTTTTGGCCTGGTTCGCGATGCTTCCCTTCTCGGCGACGGGATCCCTCAGTCGCTATCCGGCCCCCGATTCGAGTGCTTTTCGTGCAGAAAGTACGACGCGTTACGGCTCGACTGGATCGGCTGAAACGGAATCGGCGACTGATTGTAGTTGAAGCAGTCGATGATGCTGTTTGCGCGCTGATCCGTGGTTCCGAGCGAACCGAGGTTCCAGTTCTGCTCGATGTATTTCAGGATGCTTCCGAACTCATACTGCGTCGTCGAAATGTAGCCGGCTTTCGCATAGGGTGAGATGATGATCGCCGGCACGCGCAGGCCAAGGCCACCGTAGCCGTATTTTTTCGGGTCGAGGAGGCCTTTATTATCGAACAGGCCGCCCCAATCGTCCCAGACGACGACGATCGCCGTTGAGTTCCAATACGAGCTCTCGCCGATCGCATTCACGACGCTCGCAACCCATGCCGGCCCGGTATCTTGCCCTTCGCCCGGATGATCGGAGTTGGCCGCGTCGGGGACGACCCACGAGACTTCGGGTAGCGAGCCATACTCCGCGTCCGTGATCACGTTGGTCTCGGGCGATGAAATGTTCGTCGACCATTCGGAACCGTAACGGACCGCCGCGATAGCATCGAATGCATTGAAGAGCTTCCCGTTGGTTTCGCTCATCGGAGGCACGTAGTACTTCCATGTGATCGACTTTGCGTCGAGCAAGTCGCGCAGCGTGGGATAACTCAACTTGAAGTCTTTCGAGCACGGGAACGGGCCCTTGGCGCGATACTTGATGTAGTTGTCGTTCTGCGTAATGAGCGACGTGTGCGTTCCAGCCGGCGCGTCGCAGCCCCACTTGCATTTCGACCCGGAACAGCTCGGAAGGTCCACTAGCGATCGGCCGGTCGATACGAGTGTCCCGCCACTGATCAGATCTTGGTGGGCAGTAAAGCTGTCGCTGCCCTGCGTGGTAAACATGTGCTCGGCCAGCGTGTATTGCTGCGCCATCGACCAGTACGGCTGGATGTCCGCCGGATCGGTGTACTGATACGGGTACAGACACTCCGGAATGCCTTGTCCATTCGGGACTTTGTCGAAGCCGTCCAGCTTGCCGTTATCCCAGGCGGTGAAGTACCCGCTGAACTTATGATCTAAATCAGTCTTGAGCACCAAAGGCATCTTGGTGAGATAGACCGTCTGCTCGTATTTGATCGGCGGGCTGCAATTGGGATTTGGCTCCGCTTGCGCGATGGTCGTTCCGTCGCCGCCGGGATAGGTCGCGAAGAAATCGTTGAACGTCCGGTTCTCCTGAACCACGATGACCACGTGTTGAATCGGACTCGGCGAGCTGACCGTCGCTGGCTGCGCGCTAGAGGCTCCGTTGACAAACGACGACGAGCTCGAGTTGCAGGCAGCAAGGCCGACAATCGCAGCGCAAATACCGAGGACGTAGCTAAGCCTCAAAATCCGCATAAAGATACTCCCGCACGAATCGATCCGGAGAGAGAGGGATTCGAACCCTCGATACGACTTTACATCGTATAACGGTTTAGCAAACCGCCGCCTTCAGCCGCTCGGCCATCTCTCCACAGGGCCCCCGACTATACTACAGGCCTCCCTTCCGTCCCTCGACCTCGTTTATCCTGAGGGAAGTCGAAGGGCTCTACGGTGGGGCGCTGGGACGGTCGAGCGGACGCTCAGGCACGACTTCCGCGATGACCCTCGGACGCGCCGGCGCGCGCGGCGTACGCAAGCCGTCGAAGCCCGCGATTCGGCCCGTTGGGAGCACCAGGCTGATTGCCGAGAGCAATACAAGCGCTGCATCGAGCGTGCCCCAACCGTTCAACGTCATCAGTGCACCGCGTCCCGCCATATAATTCAGCGGAAGCACGATGCCGAAGAATCCGCCGAG
>JAFAOZ010000103.1 GCA_019247395.1 Vulcanimicrobiota bacterium
ATCATGAAATAGAGCGTCGAGCCCGAGCTGCCGACCGAGACGACTTTGCGCTTGACGTGGTACGCACCGCCGCTAACCAATAGCGTCTCACCATCCACGTCGATTTTCGTGCCGAGTGCGCGCAGAACGTCCATCGTGTACTGCACGTGGCGTGCGTCGGAGAGGCCGAGAATACGGCTCGTCCCCGGCGCAAGCGATGCCAGGATCAGTGCGCGGTGTGCGTGATACTTCGAATTGGGGACCTGTACCGCACCGGTTAAGGGTCCGCTCGTACCTTTGACGAGAAGATTCATCGCGAGATCACCAGCGAAGCGTTCTGCCCGCCAAAGCCGAATGCATTTACCTGGAAGGCGGAGTACGAATAGGCGCGCGCTTCCGCGGTGACCAGCTCGAAGCGCGCGCAAGGATCCACGTGCTGCGTTCCCATCGTCGGCGGAATGCGGCCTTCGTGCATGCCGCTAATGCCGGCGATCGCGCACATCGCGCCCGCACTCGCCATGCTGTGGCCCAAATGTCCTTTGATCGACGTGACGATTGCCGGACGATCGGCATAGATTTCGTCGATCGCCTTTGCTTCGGCCGCATCGCCGACGATCGTACCGGTTGCGTGCGCGTAGACGACGTGACACGCCGATCCAGCCTCGCCCGAATCTTGGAGCGCGTCACGCATTGCCTGAACCTCGTACCGCGCCGACGGCTCGGGTGAGGTGATGTGGTACGCGTCCGCAACTGAGCCGTAACCGCGAATGTGCGCGAGTATGCGCGCGCCGCGCGCCCGTGCGCGTTCCGTGCGTTCGAGCACGAGAATACCGGCGCCGTCGCCCATGACGAAACCGTCGCGGTTGACGTCGAACGGGCGCGAAGCGCTCGCGGCATCGGGATTGCGCGAAAGCGCACCGGCTCGCACGAGGCTTTCGTAGACGATAGGGCTCAAAAGCGTTTCGCTTCCACCGGTAATCGCGGTCTCGATTTCGCCGCGTTCGATCATTCCGGCCGCCAGCCCAATTGCGTCGAGCGACGACGCGCATGCCGTGCTGACCGCCAGTTGCCGCCCGTGCAGCCTCCAGTGCATTGCGATGAACGCGCTCGCCATGTTGGGGATAACGAGTGCCATCAATTTCGGCGTGACATTGCGCGCGCCGTCGAGAAACCGCGTTTGCGATTCGGCGACAAACGGAAATCCGCCCATGGTGTTGCCCAAAATAACGGCCGTCTCCGAAGGAGGATCGAGATCTGCTTGCTCGAGCGCCTCCTGTGCGGCCACCATCGCAAATTGCGTGAACCGGTCGGTATTCCGAAGCGCACTCTGCGGAAGCGAGCTGCTTGCCAAGAAGTTGTCGTCGACGGCCGCCCAAAATCGGTTTCCGGAGAGGCGGGCGCCGTCAGGCATCGGCGCAATCGCGCGCTTGCCTTCCAGCAGATGCCGCCAAAACGACGCAGTGGTGCTACCGACCGGCGATACGATTCCCAGCCCTGTAACCGCGACGTGCTCCATTGCGGGCAATTTGATACGGTCCTCGGCGCTTCGCCTCCTCATATGGAGAGGATGAGCGCCTAGATGCACGTCGAAGCGGGCTCCGATGGAGCGAGGCGTTAACGTTCCGCAATCGTATCGCTTGGTCCGGCGCGACGTGCGCTCGGAGCGGACCGTCGTTCGTTTGCGCACGGGCGCTTCGTTCGGCGGCGACGAGATCGCGATTTGTGCGGGGCCCTGCGGCGTCGAATCGGCCGAGCAGCTCGAAGCGGCAGCGCGCGCCGTTGCAGCCGCTGGGGCCAATGTGCTGCGCGGCGGCGCCTATAAGCCGCGCACGTCGCCGTATTCGTTTCAGGGCCTGGGCGAAGAAGGCCTCAAGCTCTTACGCGACGCCGCGGACCGGCATCACCTCGCCGTCGTGACGGAAGTGATGGATCCGCGCGACGTGGAGAAGGTCGCCCGGTACGCGGACATGCTGCAAATCGGCGCGCGCAACATGCAGAATTTCCCGCTGCTCCGCGAAGCCGGCGCGACGCGAACGCCGGTGCTGCTCAAGCGCGGCCTCTCTGCGACCGTGCAAGAATGGCTGCTAGCCGCCGAGTACGTGCTGCTCGGCGGTAACGAGAGTGTCGTGCTCTGCGAGCGCGGCGTGCGCTCGTTCGACCCCGCGACGCGCAACGTGCTCGACATCTCCGTCGTTCCGCTGCTCGAAGATATGACGCATCTTCCCGTCATCGTCGATCCGTCACACGCAGTTGGGATCGCACGGCTCGTTCCGCCGATCGCCGTCGCAAGCGTTGCCGCCGGCGCGCACGGACTGCTGATCGAGGTTCATCCCGATCCGGCGAGCGCGCTCTCCGACGGCGCGCAATCACTCGACTGCGACCAGTTCGCAGCGCTCATGCGCCGGTTGGGCCCGGTGGCGGAGGTTGCCGGACGGCGTCTGCCGCGGCGTTATCGCGTGGTGAGCACCGAGAGCGCGTCCAATCCCGATTCGGCGGTACGGTCGAGCAGCAGCGGCGTGAGGCTCGCGTAACCGGCGTGCACGGCGCCGATATCGGTGCCGAGCGTCTCGCGATCCGTTTCGAAGGGCGATTCCCACGCGCGATAGTAGCGCGTCGCACCGTCGTGCTCTTGTCCGACCATCCGGCCGCAGATTCGTTTACGCCCAAGGCGCGTCACCGCGATGCCCGCGATCCGATCCAGCCGCAGATTGGGAACGTTTAAATTCCAGTAGCACGACGCGTCGCGTAGATGCTCGTTCGCAGTGGTGAGGCAGCGCCGGACGATCGCCGCAGCGCTCTCCCAGTATCGCCGCGCGAACGGCTCTTCGTGATTCGACGCAAGCGAAACGGCGAGCGCGGGAATCCCCAAGAGCGACGCTTCGACGGCTCCCGCAACGGTGCCGGAGTAGTTGACGTCCTCGGCCAGATTCGGCCCATGGTTGATTCCGCTGATCACCAGTTGCGGCCGCGACGAAAGTTCCGTCGCGCCCAAA
>JAFAOZ010000072.1 GCA_019247395.1 Vulcanimicrobiota bacterium
GAAAGCTTCGGAAAATCTCGTGCTTGAGCCCTCTCTTCCTCGGGACGCCTATTGGGATGCGGGGTTCTATGCACGCGAGCAGGACGCGATCTTCTGGGATCAGTGGTTTTATGCCGGTCGGGCTGGCGAGCTGAGCAATACCGGCGATTATCGCGTGCTGGACGTCGCGGGCGAGAGCGTCATCGTGATCCGCGGTGACGACGGACTGCATGCGCATCTCAACTTTTGCCGGCATCGCGGCAGCCGGCTGCTCTGCGGCGAGGGCAGTGTCAAGGGCAGCATCCGCTGTCCATATCACGCGTGGGCCTATGCGTTCGACGGCCGTCTGATCGCGTCTCCGTTTGTCCCCGAAGAAGCGATTCCGCCGGAGTCGCGTCGGCTCCATGCCGTCGGCGTGGACGAGTGGCAGGGTTTTGTTTTCGTCAATCTTTCGACGCATCGGGGTGCCGCGAATGCCGCAACTTTGGCTGCACAACTGGGGCCGATCCCAGAGCGCCTGCGACGCTATCCGTTAGCAGCGTTAAGGGTTGCGCGTTCGCTGCGCTACGAGGCCGCCGCAAACTGGAAAGTGATCCTCGAGAATTATAACGAGTGCTATCACTGCGCCGGCGTTCATCCCGAGCTCTGCCGCGTAGTACCGGCGTTCAAGCGCGGCGGCGGAGCACAACTCGACTGGGAGCGTGGAATTCCGCATCGCGACGGCGCCTGGACCTTCACCGCCGAGGGAACGAGCGTTCGCGCGCCGTTTGCGACGCTCGATGACGATGAGAAGGTGCGGCATAAGGGCGAGCTGATCTACCCAAACTTCATGCTAAGTCTGGCAGCCGATCACGTTGCGGCCTTTTCGCTCTGGCCGCGGGGGCCGGCGGAGACGGCGATCGTCTGCGATTTTCTCTTCCATCCCGACGAGATGGCCAAACCGGATTTCGATCCAAGCGACGTGGTCGATTTTTGGGACCTCGTGAATCGGCAAGATTGGCGCATCTGCGAAAGCGTGCAGGCCGGAATGCGTTCGCGCGCGTTCGACCACGGTTACTACGCGCCGGTGGAGGATGCGAGTTTGGACATACGCCGCTACCTGAGCGAGAGAGGCCTCCATGTGTCATCCTGAGCCCTTCGACTCGCTTCGCTCGCTCAGGACAAGCGGAGTCGAAGGATGCGAATTCGACGCGATCGTCGTCGGTCTCGGAGCGCTCGGCAGCGGTGCCGCATACTGGCTTGCCAAGCGCGGCGCACGCGTGCTTGGGCTCGAGCAGTTCGAATTCGGACACGCGCGCGGCAGCTCGCACGATTGGTCGCGCATCATCCGCAAGTCGTACTTCACGCCCGCGTACGTTCGTTTGGCCAAAGAGGCGTACGCGGCGTGGTACGCACTCGAGGCTGACGCGGGCGAACAGGTCGTTTATAAGACGGGCGGTCTCGACCTTGGACCATACGACGGCGCAATATCGCTCGCCGCCTACGCCGATTCTATGCGGACGTGCGGCGTTGATTTCGAAGAGCTCGATGCTCGCGAGATTCGCAAGCGTTGGCCGGTCTGGCAGATCGGCGACGACGTTCACGGGCTTTTCCAGCCCGATAGCGGCATCGTCGCCGCGGAGCGCGCGACCGCCGCACTGCGGCGCACGGCAATCGCACTGGGTGCCGAACTCCGCGACCGAGCCCCCGTCACGGCGATCGATACGAATGGCGGCGAGATCGTCGTCGAGGCCGGCGCCGAACGGTATCGCGCAAAGAAGCTCATCCTCGCAGGCGCATCCTGGACGCCGCAGCTTCTCGGACACTTCGGCATGCGCATTCCCTTCGAAGTCACCAAAGAGCAGGTGATGTATTTCAAAGCGCGCGATCTGGACGGCTTTGCCTTCGGTTCGTTTCCGATTTGGATTTGGATGGACGATCCGTCGTTTTACGGCTTTCCGGTCTTCGGCGAGGCGGGCGCAGTCAAGATTACGCAGGATTGCGGCGGCAAGCCGGTCGATCCCGACACCCGCGATTTCGAAGAAGATCGCGAGATTACCGCGCGCGTCACGGAGTTCGTGGGGCGCCGGCTCCCGGCAGCGGATGGGCCCGTCGTCCGTTTGAAGACTTGTCTCTACGCGCTCACACCCGACCGCGATTTCATCATCGACACGCTGCCCGAATTCCCAAACGTGAGCATCGCCGTCGGCGGCGGCCACGGATTTAAGTTCGCATCGGTCATCGGCCGCATCCTGAGCGACCTCGCTCTGGACGGACGCACCGACTCGGATTTGAGCGCGCTCACAATCGGACGGCCGATCTTGCAGATGTCCGACCCGCCGAAAACGTACATGCTGTAGAGCCTCATCCTTTGACACAGGAAACCGGGGCGCCAAATCAGACTCTCTCTAGATGCTTGCGCCGCTGCTGATCGCTGCCGCTCTGACGCTGCCGCGCCACGCCGATCTCAGCGCCGTCGTCATCGCGTGGCTGAAGCAGCAGAGCTAATACTCCACGGCGGAACGATTCATGCCGGCGCCGGATCCGACGCCATGCGTGCATTCGCGGTTCGCGACGGCCGATTCGTTCATGCCGGCTCCGTCGAAGACGCTATGGCGTTGTGCGGCCCTTCAACCGAAGTCGTCGACGCGCGTGGACTGACGGTCTTGCCTGGTTTGATCGACGCGCACTTGCATTTGACGAACCTCGGGCTCAAGCTGCGACAAGTTAACCTCGACGGCGTCGAGTCGCCTGAAGCGCTCGTCGACCGCGTCGGCGCGTTCGCTCGAACTTCGAACGACGAATGGATCCTCGGACGCGGCTGGGACGAGAATTGCTGGCCGCTCCAAGAGTTTCCGTCGCATCATGCATTGAGCGCTGCGATACCCGATCGCCCGGTCGTGCTCGCGCGCGTGGACGGACACGCGATCCTTGCCAATGCGCGCGCGCTCGCGCTCGCAGGCGTCACCGCGACGACCTCCGATCCCCCCGGCGGGCGTATCGTGCGCGACGCGCGCGGCGAGCCGACCGGCATCCTGATCGACAACGCGGAAGCATTCGTCTACGACCGAGCTCCGAAACCGACGCACGGGCAGCTCGTGCGTGCCGTGCGCGACGCGGTCGCAGAGTGCAATCGCTGGGGCATCACGGCCGTCTGCGAGCCAGGATGCGGCGACGAAGAGCTGGCCGCGCAAAAAGCGCTCCTGGAAAGCGGCGACTTCTCACTTCGAAACTACGCGATGCTGCATGACGAGCCGTCGCTGATCGAGCGCCACGCGCGCGCGGGCATCGTCGAGGGTGCCTACGGCGGACGCCTCTGGGTTCGAGCAATCAAACTGTACTCCGATGGCGCGCTGGGCTCGCGAGGCGCCGCGTTACTTGCGCCCTATAGCGACGATCCGCAGAATAGCGGGCTCATCCTGACGCCGCGCGAGCGCATCGAGCGTGTTACGGAGAACGCCCTGCGCACTGGTTTTCAGACCTGCGTGCATGCCATCGGCGACCGTGCGAACCGCATGGTGCTCGACGCTTTCGAAAGCGTCTTGCATCGCGCGGGCGCATCGCAGGATCCGCGCCTGCGCATCGAGCACGCTCAGGTGATCGCTTCCGAAGACATCCCGCGCTTTGCCGCGTTGGGCGTGATCGCATCGGTCCAGACGACGCACGCCGTCAGCGACGGCCCTTGGGTTCGGGCGCGTCTAGGACCCGATCGCATCGCGCGCGCGTATCCCTGGCGCGCCTTGCTCGATGCGGGCACCGCGATCGCAAACGGTACCGATGCACCGGTCGAGCCGGCGAACCCCGCGCGTTCGTTCCTTGCCGGGATCGCTCGGAACGGCGCGGACCCGAGCGAGTGCATGACGCGCCGCGAAGCCTTCGCATCTATGACGCTCGGAGCCGCGCACGCCGCCTTCGCCGAAAACGACATCGGTTCGATCGCGCCGGGGAAATATGCCGACTTCGTGCTGCTCGACTGCGACTGGATGAGCGCGACGCCCGAAGAGATCGAGCGAACCAAGGTCGTCGCCACCTATTTCGGTGGGAAACGGGTCTACTAAGGGCGGCCGCAGAACGGCTCGGAATGCGCGTTTCATTGCGAGTTCTACTCGTCGCCTTTTTGGCATTCTCCGGGTTGACCGCACAGACTCCGGCACCGAGCCAACCGGCAGCGAAGCCGCTGCGTCACCTCGAGTACAGCTTCGCCGTTCATGAAGAAGGCGTGAACGAATACCACTACAACGGCATTAACATGGCAACGGGGACCGGTGCCGGGGTAGGCGGCGGAGCTGCGAATCTCGGCGGTGCCGGAACGATGTTCGTCGACGTCATTTCCATCGCGCCGGACGGTGCGCTCAAGGTAAATATCTCAGAGCAGATCGAACGGGAGCCCCGGCCCGGGCAGGTTTACACATGTACGGTCTACGGCAGTACCGCGGTGCTCTGCCCTTCGGTTCCGTCTCCAAGCGACGCTCAGTGGATCCTTCTGAGTTACCTCGGCCGCCAGTTCGTCGACGCCGCACCGTGGGATGCGAACAAGCATTGGCAGCGTAAAGTAACGAACGCGCAATACACACTGGTCGAAGACTTCACGATTACCGACGATTCGAACGGCAAGAAGATGCTAATCCGCGAGCATAAAAAGATGGACTTACACAACGGTGGTTACGACACGCAGGCCGAAGACGTCAATATCGTCTACGACCGGTCCATGGAAGTACCCGTCTCGATTCACGACGAGGCTCAGGACGCAGGGTCGGCGGGATCGTCACACGCGAGCTTCGATTTTGCGCTCCTGCACGATTCGTTCGAAAAGGCCGGCTCGCCCTAGCGCCACATCCCCGTGAGGTCGTGCGCCTGACAAGCTTTGGCGGTGCAGGCGAGGCTAAAAATATCCTCGATCGTTCGCAGCACCGAGTAGTGCGAGATCTTTTGTGCGTATTTTCCAGGCTTGATCATCGGCCCGATCAGCAGCGTCGCAATTTGATTCTGCCCGTTTTTGTCCGGTGCGGCCTCATCCCACGTCAAAACGAAGAGCCCGTCGTGATTTTTGCCGTACTTCAGAAATGGCGGCAAGTTCGTTTTGAGCCATTGGTCGCCGGTCTGAGTGCTGCAGTCGTGCATGTCGTGACAGAGATTCGGCACGACGATGGTCAGCGTCGACGGGGTCACATAACCCTGATAGACCAAATTCGAGCTTGCCGGGACGTTCGTAAAATTGACCCACGGATTGTGTTTGCGGGCGTACTCGCCGGAGTAACAGCCGGTAAAGCCGTCGGACGGCATCGACTCCGAGTATCCGTCGAAGGTCGAACGGGCCGCCAGGAGCTCTTCGCCGACGTTGACCGTGTTAAACGTATGCGGGCAGGAGTCGTCGTTGATACCCTGCGTCGAGCCGGAGAAGAAAGCCAGATAGTTCGGCTGGCTGGGGTGCCCGATTGCATGGCTGTTGGTCATGAGAGCCGCTTGCGGGACGAGCTGCTTGTTGATGTAGGGTGCGTCCTTGCTGCCGATGATGAGATCGTAATCGCGATTCTCCATGATCACGACCAGGACGGAACTCGCGTGCGGCGCTGTGTTTCTGTTGACGGTCCCAACCGAACGGCCGGCAGGCGCGGTGCCGGGGAGCGCCGCGCTCGATCCGAGGCAGCCCGCGCAGAACGCTGCGACCAGCACTGCAAGCAACCACGAACGTTTCATTGCAAGTACTCCATTTGCGTGCGAAGGGCTTTCCGGCGCCCCAAGAGATAGACTGCGATCCCGCTCAAGAGCATCAACGCCGTAAGCCCGATTACCTTCACCACGGCGAGCACTTTGTTCGGATCGTCGTCGGCCGGAAAACCGGCAAAGACGATCGCCGAGATCGTCGTCGCCAGACCGACGAGCGCCGCGAGCGAAACGGTGTACTTGCCACCCGGGATCCGCACCATCTCTTGCGTTTGCGGTTCGGCCCGAAGCTTCAACGCGGCGGCAAAGAGGAAGAGAAACGGCACCATCGTGATGACGACCGTCGAGCTTACCAGAACGTCGTACGCTCCGCGAACGCTCGTGCCGCCCTGACCTAAAAAAATGAAGACGGCGGCAATCGCCGATTGTGTGACGAGTGCGGCAACGGGCGATCCCCACTTCGGGTGCATACGGCCGAAGGCGCTCGGCAAATAGCGATCGATTCCCGCCACGAACGGAATGCGTGCCACCGCGCCCAGCCACGCGCCGGCGCTTCCGATGCAGCTCACGGCGACGAGCACCGCCGCGAGTGGAGTCAGCGCAGTCCAGCCGAAACGCGTCGCGACGTGTCCGATCGCTTGCATCACGCCCGACGACGGATTCACATCGCGCGGGAGCAGCGTGGCCAGCACGGCGATCGTGCCGCCGATGTAGATCACCGCAATGGCCGGCGCCGCGATGGCGAGCCCCAGCGGTATCGTGCGGCGCGGATTTTTGATCTCGCCGCCCATGAACGGCATCGACTCCGGCCCCGTCCAAGCGAACGCGATGACCGACCAGAAGATGATGTCTTTTATGTGCAGGGTGGGGCGCATGGAGGCCGCATCGATCGTTGTTGCCGGCCCGAAACGCAGCCACGCAAGTGCTCCGAGCGCCAGAAGCAAGAGCGTGACGGTCCATCGCGAAATCGCGCCGGCGTTATTGAGCCACTTGCCGATTTGCAGCCCATAAATATTGACGACCGTCGCGAGCGTCAACCCGCCGAGCGCAACGGCGATGAAGTACGCGGGCGTTGCCGAGAGCGCGCCGCCGTTGCTCCCGCCGATGAAGAGCGCATTGCCGGCAGCAAAGTAGAGCAGCGCCGGAAAGTACGGTAGGTTGCTCGCCCAGTAGGTCCAGCCGGTAATGAAGCCGGCGAACGGCCCGAAGGCGCGCTTACTCCATACGTAGAGGCCGCCTTCGTCGGGATGATGCGAAGCGAGAAAGACGACCGCGATCGAGAGCGGAGCGAACATTGCGAGCGCCCCGATGGCCCAGATCGGTA
>JAFAOZ010000073.1 GCA_019247395.1 Vulcanimicrobiota bacterium
CCGCGACGGTCAGGGCATCGGTGCTCACCCGCGCTGCTTTTGCTCCCCGAGCTTGCTCCCCCGCACCTGGGGCGTGAATTACGCGCGGAGGTCGCTTATGCTCAAGCTCTTCATTTTGATAGCCGCGCTGCTCGCTGCAACTCCTTCGAGCCCCGCCTCGCCGGCGCCGAGCCGTACGACCGCGAGCCCGAGCCCGTTGCCGTTGACCCCGGAGGAGGTTTTCTCGCGGCGTGCGTTACGCCGGGCGCGCCTGCTGATTCAAATGCGCATGCTGCAGCTGCGTGACGAGCGTTTGGACTGTGTGCGCGAGGCGTTGCGCCGGCAACTGCCGGACGCGCTCTGGCCGGAGGTGCCGTCACCGGCCCGCGGCTCGGCCAACGCCGCTACTGCTGCCGAGCACTGCTCCAAGCTGTTCGACAATCCAGGCCGCTCGCCAGCTTAACCCCTCCTTCACAACCATCTGCGACTTTTTTTCGTTACGCGGGTAGATGGGTGGAGAAAACCCTCACACGCTACGGAATAAGTTGAAATGGTGAATAATCGCATACTGCCCACGGTGATCATTGGGCTTGTGGGCGCCGTTATCGGCAGTTTTCTGATGATGCTCTACTCGAGCAGCCACTACGGTCACGCGACGGGAGTGGATCGCACGCCGCCGGCCGTTGCCGCGGTGCCCCTGAGCGGGGTTAGCGACCAAGACCGCATCGTGAGCGCGGTGAAGCGCACGAAAGGCTCGGTGGTCGCGATCACCGAGGAGGTCAACGGACAGCAGGTCATTCCCGCGGATCCGTTCTTCCAACAGTTCTTTGGGGGTCAAGGCGGCCCCGGCATCGTGCAGCCGTATCGCGCGCAAGCGTCGGGTTCGGGTTTCGTCGTTGACGACCGCGGCGACATCGTAACGAACGCCCACGTGCTTCAACCGCCTAACGGCGGTAAAGTCACAAAGTTGATGGTCGTTTTTGCCAACGGCGATCGCGTACCCGCGCACGTCATTGCGTACAACCTCGCCGCCGACGTCGGTCTGCTCCGCGTCGATCATTACGGCAAGCTTCCGCCTCCGCTGCAGCTCGCCGATTCCAGCAAGCTCGAGCAAGGCCAATGGGCGATCGCCATCGGCGAGCCGCTCCAGCTGCAGCAAACCGTGACGGTCGGCGTAGTTTCGGCCTTCAATCGGTCCGAACCGATCCCGACGGAGAACGGCGGTGAAATCGACTTCAAGGGATTGCTGCAGACCTCCGCACCGATCAACCCCGGTAACTCCGGCGGGCCGCTCATCGATATGGACGGCTATGTGATCGGCATGAATCAGTCCACCGTTAAATCGGCGTACGCGCAAGGCATCGGCTTCGCGATTCCCTCGAACACGGTGCGCAACGTCGTCGGTTCGCTCCAGCGAAATCCGGGGGCGCACCAAGGGACCGATACGGGCTTCCTCGGCATCTATATGGCCGACCTGACGTCCGGCATCAAGAACCAAATCGGTTACAACGGCAGCGACGGCGTCGCGGTTCAGCAAGTCTTCTCCGGCTCGCCGGCCGACCAAGCCGGAATCCAGCCGGGCGACGTGATCTTGCAAGCCGACGGCAAGGAGTACGGCAACATCAAAGACCTCCATAACTACATCGCCTCGAAGAAGCCCGGCGATACCATCCGGCTCAACGTATGGTCGCAGGGTATGAAGAAGTTCGTGGCCATCAAGCTTGGCGAAACACCGGCCGAGCAGCCGGTTTCGCAGCAGCAGGGCGGTCCGGGCCAAGGCCAGGGCCAGCCCCCCGAAGACCAACAGCAACCCTAGAGCGTCCTTCGACTACGGCGCTACGCGCCTTCGCTCAGGATGACACATTTCGAACTTCCTTACCGGCAAGCGCCCCGAGCTCAGCTCGGGGCGCGCAGTCTTGAGCGAGGTGCGCAGCACCGAGACGAAAGGAGGGGCCTGCAACCGCGGGCCCCTTTAAGTTGTCCTAGGGAGTGAAACAACTTTCACCGCTCATCAGGTATGATGGTGCGGTATTCCAATCCGACTTGCCCGTAAGCGGCAAGGCGACACCGTGGACGCGGCGGGGCTTCAACCTCGGCTCCGAACGCCGCCTTCGGTTAGCTGGTCCAGAGCGGTCGGGTAATCTTTGAGAACGAGGTAACACGTTTCATGGCAAAAACGGTCGGTATCGACCTCGGCACGACCAACTCCGTCGTCGCCGTTATGGAAGGCACACAGCCGGTTGTAATTCCAAATGCTGAGGGCTCGCGCACGACGCCCTCGGTGGTGGCATTTACGAAGACCGGCGAACGGCTCGTAGGGCAGCTTGCAAAGCGTCAGGCGATCACTAATCCCGATCGCACGATCAGCTCGATCAAGCGCCACATGGGCGAAGCCGATTATCACGTAAAGATCGACGGCAAGGATTATACGCCGCAAGAGATCTCCGCGATGATTCTGCAAAAGCTCGTGAACGACGCGAGCAACTATTTGGGCGAACGCGTGACCAAAGCGGTCATCACCGTGCCCGCGTACTTTAACGATTCACAACGCCAGGCGACCAAGGACGCGGGAAAAATTGCGGGCCTCGACGTCTTGCGCATCATCAACGAGCCGACGGCCGCCGCGCTCGCGTACGGTCTCGAAAAGAAGGGCAACGAGACGATCTTAGTCTGGGATCTGGGCGGCGGCACGTACGACGTCTCGATCCTCGAGGTCGGCGACGGCGTCTTCGAAGTCAAAGCAACTAATGGCGACACGCATTTGGGCGGCGACGATTACGATCATCGCATCGTCGAATGGCTCGTCGATCAGTTCCGTCGCGATCAGGGCATCGACCTGGCCAAAGATAAGCAGGCGATGCAGCGGCTCACCGAAGCTGCCGAGAAGGCCAAGATCGAGCTTTCGTCGGTCGTTCAGACCAGCATCAATCTGCCGTTCATCACGGCCGATCAAGAAGGGCCCAAGCATCTGGACTACACGCTGACACGCGCGAAGTTCGAAGAGCTGACCGGCGATCTGACGGATCGCTGCGTGGGTCCGTTCCGCAACGCAATCGCCGATGCGAAACTCGACGTTTCCAAGATCGACGAGGTCATCATGGTCGGAGGCGCGACGCGCATGCCGGTCATTCAGGATCTCGTGCGTAAGCTCACCGGCAAAGAGCCGAATCTCACCGTCAATCCGGACGAAGTCGTCGCCGTCGGCGCCGCGATTCAAGCCGGCGTGCTTTCGGGTGAAGTTCGCGACGTGGTTCTGCTCGACGTGACGCCGCTCTCGCTCGGCCTCGAGACGCTGGGCGGCGTGATGACCAAGCTGATCGAGCGGAACACGACGATCCCGACGAAGAAGTCGCAGATCTTCACCACCGCCGAAGACGGGCAGACGTCGGTCGACATTCACGTGCTGCAAGGCGAACGTCCGATGGCGGGCGATAACAAGACGCTCGGACGCTTCCGGCTCGAAGGCATTCCGCCGGCGCCGCGCGGCGTTCCGCAGATTGAAGTCACGTTCAACATTGATGCCAACGGCATCGTTAACGTCAGCGCAAAAGATCTGGGGACCGGCAAGGAGCAAGCGATCACGATCACCGCTTCGACCAACCTCAACAAAGAAGAGGTGGACCGAATGGTGCGCGATGCCGAGCTTCAATCGGAAGCCGATCGCGCCAAGCGTGAGGAGGCCGAGGTGCGCAACAACGCATCGAGCCTCATCTACTCGACCGAGAAGTCGCTCAAGGGAGTCGGCGACAAACTCGATGCGA
>JAFAOZ010000065.1 GCA_019247395.1 Vulcanimicrobiota bacterium
GCTGGGCGCGATGCTCGACATGCCCTTCTATCACCCTGTTATCGAGGAAGGCCTGCGCACCGCGTTGCGCGACGCGAAGGCGAAGCTCGAGCTCGCCGCGAGCGAGCGGCGCGCCGCCTGATCGAAGCGCTCTAGCGCCCCCGCGCGCTGCTGACGCTCGCCTCGTCGAGAAGCGCGAGCGTGCTCGCCGCCTCCTGCGCGACCTGCGCGATCGTGCACTGGCGCGGCGCCTTGTCGGGCCGCCAGCGCAGCAATCGCGTTCCGTGGCGAAAACGATGTGCGGTGACGTGATCGAACGCAACTTCGACGACGACTTCCGGCCGCACCGGAAACCATTCCGCAGCCTCGCCGCGACGCCAACGGCTCGGGCCGCCGGGCGCCGCGCCGGTGAATCCCGGCGCCTCGACGATCGGGCGTAAGAGCTCCGCGGCGCGCCGGCGTTCGGCGGCGTTCATCGAGCCCACGAAACCGACGTGATGCAGCAGCCCTTCGTCGTCGTAGAGGCCGAGCAGCAGCGATGCAACGGCGCCGCTCGCAGAACCGCGAAAGCCCCCGACCACGCAATCGGCGGTGTAGCTGCGTTTGATCTTAACGACGGCGTCGCGGCTGCCGACGGCATACGGCACGTCTCGCTTGGCGATGACGCCGTCGAGCCGCGCGAGGCTGCCTTCGAGCCAACGCTGCGCAAGCTCGGGGTCATCCGTTGCGGGCGAGATGCGAATTGTTTGATTGCCGTCGAAGTTCTGCTCGATGAAGCTTTCGAGCCGCTCGCGTCGTGCGCGCAGTTTTTGTTCGTAGAGCGTGCTTGCGTTTTCGACGAGCAGATCGAAGATAACGTACGATGCGGGCGTTTCCCGGGATAATTTACGCACGCGGCTCTCGGCGGGATGAATGCGCTGAAGCAGGGCGTCGAAATCGGCGCTCTCGCCCGTGATGATGAGCAGCTCGCCATCGGTGACGAACTGTTCCTCGGGCGCCGTTTTGAGCGCTGCGACGATCTCGGGAAAGTAGCGCGTCAGCGTTTCGCCGGATTTCGACTGAAGCTCGACGTCGTCGCCGTTGCGAAAAGCGAGGCAGCGAAAGCCGTCCCACTTCGGTTCGTAGGTCCACTCCTCGCCTTTCGGAATTTTTGCGGCCTGACGCGTCTCCATCGGCGCGACCGGTGGCCGTAGCGCCAGCTCTTTAAACGGCGACACGGCTCAGCTTGAATCGCCCGCGCTTTTGCAGCAGCGGCTTCCAAAGATCGCCGAGGCGCGCGACGCGATCGGGAACGTTGAAGAGCGTAAAGTCAGCGATATCACAGCCGGCTTCGAGTTCTTCCCAGGTGACGGGTGTCGAGACTCGCGCCTCTTCGTTCGCGCGCACGGAATAGATCGAGGCCAGCGTGCGCCCCCAGGCGTTCTGATTGTAATCCACGAGAACGCGACGCTTCGGCCGCTTCGCAATTTTGTATTCGGCGGTGAGAACGTCGGGATGTGCCCGCGCGATTTGATGGCCGATTGCTTTGGCGATCGCCCACACTTCGTGCTGGGTCAGGTCGCGCTCGATCGCCACGTAGACGTGAATCCCCTTGCTGCCGGTCGTCTTGGCGAATGGTTTCATGCCGATTCCGCGCAGAACGCTGCCGACGATCAGTGCGCCTTCGCGAACGACCGAAAACGGCGTCTCGGGCGTCGGGTCGAGATCGAAATGGATGTAGAGCGGCCGGTCCGTATCGTCGCAGAGCGAGTACCACGGGTTGAGATCGATGCAGCCAAGATTGACGAGCCAGAGCAGCGATGCGCGATCGTCAACGATTGGAAAGTCGATGATGTTGCCGGAGCGGTGCTCGATGCGGCAGGTGCGAATCCACGGCGGTCGCGGCGACGGCGTGCGCTTCATGTAGAAGAAGTCACCGGTAACGCCGTGCGGATAACGCTTCATCACCATCGGCCGATCCTCGACGTGGGGCAGCAGCACGGGCGCCATGGTGAGGTAGTAGCGCAGCAGATCGCCCTTCGATAGGCCCAGTTTCGGAAAGTAAATCTTGCGCAGGTTGGTGAGTGCGACGCTGCGGCCGCCGATCTCGACCGTCGCGTTGTCGACGTCGTCAGGAATTTCAAGCGCAGCAACGCTGTGTTTCGAACGCTCCGGCACGCTTGAGCTTATACCGAAACATAGGCTCACAGCCCTTCGTAGGTGTGGTATGGTTGCAATCAACGCGCGCTCCCCTAGGGAGCTGACGCTCTTCCGCCTCTATTTGATACGAGCATTGTTCTTGCTCATTGCAGTCGCCGAGGGAGTACAGATCTGGCCGGCGATCCTGCACCACGTCAAGCCATGGGACTTCTGGCACGGCGTAGGCATGAGTTTTCTCGGGGCGCTTACAGCGCTGTCGCTGCTAGGCGTGCGGTATCCCGTGAGAATGTTGCCGCTGTTGCTCCTTGAGTTGACGTGGAAGTTGATCTGGACGTTGGCGGTGTGGCTGCCGCTCTGGCTGGCCCACAGCGTGGATGCGCAGGCGGCGGATAACGCCTCCTCGATAATTTTCGGCGTCGTCGTCGTGCCGCTCGTTCTGCCGTGGGGCTACATTTGGAGG
>JAFAOZ010000025.1 GCA_019247395.1 Vulcanimicrobiota bacterium
CGAACCGCCCGATGGCCGCCGGATCGCTCGTTTGCGCGAGGCCTTCGCGCTCGACGATCGCGGCCGGCGAACCGCCACCCGACCACACGCGGGCCAACAGTTCTTTGGCGATTTTGGAGTCGATGCGCTTGCCTTCCACGAGCTCGATGAGTTCGGCAACGTGCTCGGGCGAGACGCGCGACTCCGCAACGGCGACTCCGGTTTCGTTTGCGAGGCGCGAAAGCTCGCCCAGGACGAAGTTGCTCGACTGCTGCGGATTGGCGCTCCGCTCGACGACGCGATCGTAGAACGCCGCGAGCGTAAGATTATCGAGCAGCTGCGTCGCTTGTTTGGCCGCGAGGCCGTACTGCGCCGTATAGCGTTCGAAGCGCTGCCACGGAAGCTCGGGCAGCGCGCCGCGAAGCTTCTCGACCTCCTCGCGCGCGATCTCCAGGGGCACCAAGTCGGGATCGGGGAAATAGCGGTAATCGCGCGCTTCTTCTTTGCTGCGCATCGAATGAGTCACGCCGTTGACTTCATCCCAGCCGCGCGTTTCCTGGACGACGCGTCCGCCGTCGCGCACGATCTCGATCTGTCGCGCGATCTCGCTCTCGATCGCGCGCTCGACCGAGCGGAACGAGTTCATATTCTTGATCTCGGTCTTGGTGCCGAGTTCCGTCGTACCCATCGGACGAATCGAGACGTTTGCATCGCAGCGCAGCGAGCCTTCCTCCATCTTGACGTCGCTGACGCCGAGCGCCAGCAGCGTCCGGCGCAGCGATTCGAGATAGCCGATCGCCTCTTGCGCGCTGCTGAGCTCGGGCTCCGATACGCACTCCATCAGCGGCACGCCCGCGCGATTGAAATCGACCAGCGAGTACGAGCTTCCCGCGATGCGTCCGTCGCCGGAGCCCGCATGCGTGGATTTTCCGGTATCTTCCTCGAGATGAATTCGCGTCAGGGCGCACTCTTTGAGCGTGCCGTCTTCCAGCCAATACCGCACGGCGCCGCCGCGCGTGAGCGGCATATCGTACTGCGAGATCTGATAATCTTTGGGCATGTCCGGATAAAAATAGTTCTTCCGATCGAACTTCGAAAATGCCGGAATCTCCGCGCCAAACGCAAGCCCGGCGGTAATGATGTGCTCGATTGCGCGGGCGTTGGGCACCGGGAGCGCACCCGGCATGCCCAAGCAAACCGGGCAGATTTTGGTGTTCGGCTCACCGCCGAACTCGTTGAAACATCCGCAAAACATTTTCGTTCGGGTGCGCAGCTCGACGTGGCACTCGATCCCGATGACCGCTTCGTAACCCGCCGTCATGCGTGAACACCGTCCAGGACCGGCGTGCGCGCGGCGGCGTGGTTCGTAGCCCGCTCGTAGGCGTGTGCCGCCCCGAGCAACAGAGGCTCGCCGAAGAGCGGCGTGCAGAGCTGCAATCCAATAGGCATCGGGAGGCTGCCGCCGGCCGGCGTCGTCCAGCCGCACGGCACCGAGAGCGCGGGAAGGCCCGCGAGCGACATCGGGATCGTGTAGTAATCCATGAGATACATGCTGTACGGGTCGCTCTTCGCACCGAACTCAAAGGCCGGGCAGCTCGCCGCCGGGCATGCGATGACGTCGCACCGTTCAAACGCGTTTGCGAAGTCGCGTGCGATGAGGGTGCGCGCTTTCTGCGCGCGCACGTAGTAGGCGTCGTAGTACCCGCTCGAGAGTGCGTAAGTTCCGATCAAAATGCGCCGCTTCACTTCGGGGCCGAAGCCCGCGGCACGCGTTTTATCGTACATCGTCCGGACATCATCGCCCTCAACGCGCAGTCCGTAGCGAACCCCGTCGAAACGCGCCAAATTCGACGAGCATTCCGCCGGAGCAATTAAATAGTAAGTCGCCACGCCATATTCGGCGGTCGGCAGCGAGACCTCGACGAGCTCGGCGCCGAGCCGCTCGAGGTCGGCGTAGGCCTGCCGATAGATCCGATCGAGCTCCGGGCCGAGCGCCTTGGTCTCGAACTCGCGGACGAGGCCGACACGTAAACCGCGCAGGTCGTCACGCAGCGCCGATGCGGCTGCTTCGACTGGCCGGTCGATCGACGTCGCGTCCATCGGATCGTAACCGGCCATCGCATCGTACGCGAGCGCAGCGTCTTCGACGGTTCGAGTCAGCGGCCCAATCTGGTCGAGACTCGAGGCGAAGGCGATTAAACCGTACCGGGAGATGCGGCCGTAGGTGGGCTTGAACGCGACGAGATTGCAAAACGCGCCGGGCTCGCGAATGGAACCGCCGGTATCGCTCCCGAGGCCGACCGCCGCTTCATACGCCGCGACGGCGGCCGCCGAACCGCCGCTCGATCCGCCCGGAACGCGCGTCGTATCGTACGGATTGCGCGTTACTCCGAGCGCCGAATTTTCGCATGAGCTTCCCATCGCGAACTCGTCGCAGTTGGCTTTGCCGATTGCAATGGCGCCGGCATCCAGCATGCGGGCGACGGCGGTGGCCGTGTAGGGCGCGATCCAGTGCTCTAAAATTTTGCTGCCGCAGGTCGTGCGCGTGCCATCGAGGCACATGTTGTCCTTGACTGCGAGCGGCACGCCCGCGAGCGGTAGTTGCTCGCCGCCGCGCACGCGTTCGTCGACGCGAACCGCTGCGGCGCGAGCCGCATCGGCGAGGACCGTGAGATACGATCCGAGCGCAGGTTCCACCAGATCCACGTGGGCCAGCGTCTCTTCAACAATCTCCGCGGCGCTGACGCGGCCGGATTGAACGTCGGCCGCGATCTGTGCGGCGCTCTTTTCAACGTAGGCTCGCTGCACTATCTACTCCGCGATGATGCGCGGGACGCGAAAGAACGCGCCTTGGCGCTGCGGCGCCTGCGCGAGTACGCGATCGCGATCCAGACACGGGCGCGGCGTATCTTCGCGCATGACGTTGCGCGATTCGACCACCTGTGCGGTCGCAGCGACGCTTTGAATGTCGAGGCGGGAAAGCGCGTTGACGTGCTCGAGCAGATCGTTCAGCTGACGTCCGAACGTTTCGACCTCGTCGTTGGTTAACGCCAGCGCCGCGAGCTTCGCGACGTAGCGAATATCAATGGTTTCCGAAGCCAAGCTTTATCGATACTCCAATTCTGCGAGCGCCTCAACGTGACCGGTCTGCGGGAACATATCAAACGGCTGAACGATTCCGAGCCGGTAGCCGTTGGCCACCAGGAACTTGGAATCCCGTGCGAGCGTCGCGGGGTCGCACGACAGGTACCATAGCGCGGGAACGCGCGCCTCCGCGATCCTGCGAAGCGCCGCCTCCTCGCAGCCTTTACGAGGCGGATCGAGAAAGAGCACCTCCGCCGTCCGGAGCGTTTCTTGGAAGTCCGCTCGTCCCGCAATCTGCTCGACGCTGCCCTTGATGAAACGGACGAGTTGCTCCACGCCGTTGCGGCGGGCGTTCGCCTGCGCCTCGTCGATTGCGCGAGCGTTCTCCTCAATGCCCGTCACGCTCCATCCATGTTTTGCAAAAAATAGCGCGAAGGTGCCGACCCCGCAATACAGATCGATGATTCGTTGCGGCTGCGTCAGCCGGTTTGCGAGATATTCGAAAATCTTCGCAACCATGGCCACGTTGACTTGAAAAAACGAGCCCGCGGAGACGCGATAGCGTACGCCGCCAATCTCTTCTTCGATCTCAGCGTCGCCGGCGAGCAGCCGATGGCGCCGTCCCAAAATTGCATTGGCGTTCGAAAGATCGAACGAGTTCGTAATGCCGGCGAGACCGGGAACCTCTGCCATCAGGCTAGGCGCGGCGCGGCGGACCGCGGCGGAATCTCGTTCGCCGGTGATCGTTAACACGCTCTTTCCGCTGGCCTCTGAACTGCGCGCGACGATGTGGCGTGCCTCGCGCAGCATCGCCGTAACGGCGGCGTCGTCGCGCGCCGCGTGGAGCGCGCGGAGGTCGTCGTCGAGTTTCGCCGTCACGATGGGACATGCTTCGATCGGAACGACGGCGTGCGAACGCTGGCGGTAAAAGCCGAAGCCGGGCGGGTTCGCTGCGCGATCGACGACGAGTGACATTTTGTTGCGATAGCTGCGCGGGTTCTCCATGCCGATCGTCGCGCACACCTGCGCATCCGGCAAACCTCCGATCCGCTGCAGCGCCGCGATGACGGCGTTGCGCTTCCATTCCAGCTGCGCCGGATAGGAGAGGTGCTGCAACTGGCAGCCGCCGCACGCACCGAAGACGGGGCAGAACGGCTGCGCGCGTGCCGGCGACTCGCGTAGGATCGCGAGCGGCTCGGCGACGGCATAGCGGGGCTTGACCTCGGTGATACGAACGCGCGCAATCTCTCCCGGTAACGGTCCGAAGCAGAAGACTACAAGACCGCCGCTCCGGCCGACGCCTTGACCGTTAGCGAGAAGATCGGTAAATGCGAGCTCGAGTTCGGCGCCCTTACGCGGCGCCGCGCTTGGACTAGGCGCTGTGTCGCTGGTCGTCAAGCGCCTTGAGCAGCGAGTTTGCCTCGTCGATCAGATCCTGAATGCGCTGCGTGGTCGGATCCTCGCGCCGCTGGCTCGCCGCAATGCGCAGCGCAACAACGGCGAGCGTCGCCCCCAGTGCGGCAACGCCAACACCAAGACCGATCCAAAAGAGCATGCCGGCGAACCGGCGCTCTTGGCGGTCGTCGAGGCGGTCGGAATCGAGGCGCGCGTCGGGGGATTGCATGTTCATACTGTTCGCGCCGCAGGGGCGCCGTTCTTTCGGGAACCTCTGCGACGAGGAGCGCGCCCGGCAACGCGGCAATAATGGGAGCCCAGCCGGCGCGAGATTCGGAGAGGTGGTCGAGCGGTTGAAGGCACTCGCTTGGAAAGCGAGCAGAGGTGTTGAGCCTCTCGAGGGTTCGAATCCCTCCCTCTCCGCCAGGCTATGGCGCGAGCTGGGCGAGCCAAAAATCGAAGCTGGCGCGAGCCTGCGCCTCGAGCATCGCGTCACCAGAAACGACGTCGCGCGCCAGCGTGCGAGCCAGCGTTGCGCGCGGCCCGTAGTTTGCGTCCATTACCAAATCGGCGCGCTGCAATGCGGTTATGAGTTCGTCGGGAAGAACCGCTTCGGGCGGAAGCGTGCTGAGAATGATTTCCGGCGGATTTCCATCCGGCCACGGCTTGGCTTCAAACCGCTGCGCTGCCTCGCCGACCCGCGCCGCATCGCGCCCCCAGCAGAACGTGTAGGCGTCGTTATCGTGCAGCTCGGCCAGAATCGCGCGCGCGGTCGCGCCGTAGCCGAGCACGCCGACACGTTTGAGTGCAACCGGCTCGTCGAGCAGCGTCTCGATCGCCATGCGCGCACCGATGCCGTCGGTGTTGGCGCCGATCGTGTGGTTGCCGAAGAAAATCGTATTGACGGCTTCAGCGCGGCGCGCTTCGTCGGTCAGGCGTTCGCACGGCACCAGCGCTTCTTCTTTGAGTGGATACGTAATGTTACAGCCGGCGAAACCTTCATCACGAAGTCGCCGAATTGCAGCAGCGCCTTCACCGCGCGGGATGCGCAAAGCAATGTAGCTGCCGTCTATATCGTTCTCTTCCAAGAAGTTACGATGCAGGGTCGGGCTGCCGCTATGCGCGACGGGGTCGCCGATCAATGCGAGCTTCATCGCTTGCCGCGCAGCATCAGGCGCTCGAAGAACCGGAAAAATCGCGTGATCGCAAAGTCTTTGAGCTCGATCGGTTCGGTGAGGATCGTATAGTGTCCGCAGAGTTTTCCGCCCAGCACGTCGGTGAAGAGCTGATCGCCGACGACGGCGATTTCGCGGCGGCGAAGCTGTAGACAACGCTTTGCGCGCAGGAAACCGAAGGGCAGCGGCTTCAGCGCGTTAGGAAAGCACGCGACGTTTAACTGCGCCGCGAGCGTATTGACGCGGGTCGAAAAATTATTCGAGACCATCACGATGCGAAATCCTCGCTCGTGTGCCCGGGCAACCCAATCGACGTGCTCGCGAGCCAGCTCGGTTTCGCGAAAGCCGAGCAGCGTGTTGTCGAGATCGATGATCAGGCCCCGAATGCCGGCCGCTTCGAGCTCTTCGTGTGGTACGTCGTGAAGCCGCGGTGCGAAGCGATCCGGTCCCAGCATGACTTTTGCCTTGTACCGGTTATCCCCGGTATCCTCGGGGCTTTCCACATACCCTCCACTCGCCTGCTCGCAGATCCGCTTATTCACACCGAATCCACCGGCCTGGGCACAAGTCGTACACAAGGATTTCGTTCGTAACCCCAATATCTTGTGGTAATCGGTGGGATATGACACAATAGGTATCCTACACGCGCTACAAGAATCTCTCGGATTCGAACGTGTGTTCGATAGAGCGAGGAGCTAGTCACTTATGAAGTTTGCGCGCACTTATTCTGCCCCGGGCGACCCCTACGCCGGCCTGACGTTCGAGCCTCGCACGTCGCGAATCGTCAATCCCGACGGGTCGGTAATTTTCGAGGCTAACGACGTCATGGTGCCCTCGACCTGGAGCCAGGTCGCGATCGACGTTTTGGCCCAGAAGTACTGCCGCAAAGCAGGGGTACCGCGCGCCACGGCCCGCGTGGCAGAGGACGGCGTGCCGGCGTGGCTCCAGCGCTCGACCGTTGATGAGACCGCGCTTGACGCGATGCCACGCAACGAACAGTTCGGACCGGAGCGCGACGCTCGCGAGGTCTTCAATCGCATGGCCGGCTGCTGGACCTATTGGGGCTGGAAGCACGGCTATTTCGATTCGGAAGCCGACGCGCAGATCTACTACGACGAGATGTGCGCGATGCTGGCGCGCCAAATCGGCGCCCCAAATTCGCCGCAGTGGTTTAACACCGGCTTGCACTGGGCGTACGGCATATCCGGTCCGGCACAAGGGCATTGGTATGTCGATGCAGCGGATGGTGTAGCGAAACCCTCGACCTCGACCTTCGAAAAACCGCAAGTTTCGGCATGCTTCATCCTCGGAATCGAAGACGAT
>JAFAOZ010000071.1 GCA_019247395.1 Vulcanimicrobiota bacterium
AATCAGCGGAGACGGGCCGTTTTTGAAATCGTAGATTTCGTAGCCCTTCTCCCGGCGCTTGAGACGATACGTGCGGTGATACGACGCCGGCGAGGCCGCGCCGCCGTAGACAAAGTGATTGAATGGATCCGTGAATGCGTTGATATACCGCGTCGTCGCTCCGTCCTGTTGGGTGCTCACAACCGCGGGAAAGGCGGCCGCCACCTGCAGATTTTCGAACGCGTCCGCGAGGTGCTGCAAGAAGGCGTCGTCGTTAATCGGCGTGTCGGCAGCCATGAAGATCGCGACATCGCCGGTCGCCTTGTTCAGAGCCATCTGAGCGCCGGGTTCCGCGCGGCGCATCGGATTGAAAAAAGTGTGTGCACCGTACGATTGCGCGATACCCACCGTATCGTCCGTCGAACCGCCGTCGGCAATGAGAACCTCAACGTTCTCACGGGGGTAGCGTTGGCGCGCGATCGAATCGAGCACCACCGGCAGGCGCGCCGCTTCGTTAAACGCCGGCAATAGAATCGAGAAGCGCATCACGAGCTTGCCACGTCTCGCGTCGCCACGCGTGCCCCGCCGATTGCTGCGGAGCGCATCGCCGCCTCAATGACGGCGACGACGTCGGCACCGAAGGTCCCATCGCACCGCGTAGGCGTTCCGTCCCGGATCGCTCGCGCGAAATCGGCGACCAGCTTCCCGAGAGCCTCGCGGTTATCAACGAGCGGCACGTGAAGATCGCCGAGCCGATAGGAGACCATCTGCTGCTGCAGCGTCGAGCTGCTCGGATCCAAAACGACGCCCTTGTCGTAAATATAGACCTTTTCCGTCGGTTCAACGTCATCCCAAACGGCCATTTTGAGGCTGCCTGAGATCATGGTGCGCCGCACCTTCACCGGGGACAGCCAGCTGAGATGAACGTGCGCGAGACAGCCGTTCGGATACCACATGGTGATGAAAGCCACGTCCGGCACCGATTGATGCACACACGCTCCGAGTTGAAGTGCGACGGCATGCGGGACGTCGCCAAGTACATAGTTCAAAATCGAAACGTCGTGCGGCGCCAAGTCCCAAACCACGTTGCTTTGCTGAAACAGCCCTAAATTGGCACGGGTCGAATCCACGTAGTAGATCTTGCCGAGCGCGCCGCTCTCAATGAGCTCTCGTAATTTTTCAACCGCACCGGTGTATAAGAACGTGTGATCGGTCATCAAGCGCACGCCGGCATCGCGCGCGCGGTCGCACAGCTCGCGCGCCTCGTTCCACGATTCGGCCAGCGGCTTTTCAATTAGAACGTGTTTTTTTGCCGCGATCGACTCCGCCGCGAGATCGTGATGCGTGCGCGGGGGCGTTGCAACTGCGACCGCGTCGACTTGCGGGTCGGCAAGGACGGCATCCATTTTGGTCTCACCGCGAACCGTCGGATAGAGGCGCACCAAATGATCGAGCCGGCCGCGATCCGGGTCGACGACGTACCGAACCGACCAGTCGTCGGATGCGTGGAAGTTACGCACCAAGTTGGGCCCCCAGTAGCCCGCGCCGACGACTGCGACGCCGAGCGGCTTGGCTTCCATCCGCGGATTCCTTACGCGACGCTAGGTGCTAAGCGACGGCCGGCGACTGCACGCTTGCGAGCGCATCGACGACGAGATCGATCTGCTCTTGCGTCAATTCCGGGAACATGGGGAGCGAAAGCACGCGTTCGGCGCTCTGCTCCGTACGCGGAAACGCGCCGCGCCCCAAGTTCAGATCGGAATATGCCGGCTGGAGATGGATCGGAATCGGATAATGAATCCCCGTTTGAATGCCGCGCTCGCGCAGCGCCTCCGCGACACGGCCGCGCTGCTCAACCTCGATGACATAGAGATGGTAGACGTGGCCTTCGTCGTGCAATCGAATCGGAGTCCTGATGCCGAGCGCGGAAAGCCGCACGTCATAGGCGTCGGCATGACGGCGTCTCGCCTCGTTCCACGCATCCAGATGCTTCAGTTTCACATCCAGCACTGCGGCCTGAATCGAGTCGAGCCTGCAATTTCCGCCTTTAATGAGGTGTTCGTACTTTTTGCGCTGTCCGAAGTCGCGCATCAGGCGCAGCCGGTCGGCAATCGCCGCGTCCCCGGTTACGAGGGCGCCGCCGTCACCGTACGCTCCTAAATTCTTTCCCGGATAAAAACTGAAGCAGCCAATGTCGCCGAACGTGCCAACGCGACGGCCGTTCCAACGCGCGCCGTGCGCCTGACATGCATCCTCGACGATGAAGAGCCCGTGCTCGCGTGCGAACGCAATGACGGAACCCATCGGCATTGCCTGGCCGTACAGGTGCACCGGCATGATGGCTTTTGTTCGCGGCGTCAGCGCGGCTTCCAACAGTGCCGGATCCATGAAATACGTGCGGTCGACGTCGACGAGCACGGGCCGCGCGCCGATCGCGGAGACGGCGAGTGCCGAAGCAATGTACGTATTGGCCGGCACGATCACATCGTCGCCGGGTCCGATTCCGATCGCCTCCAGCGCGAACTGCAGCGCGGCCGTTCCGGATTCGACTCCAACGCAGTGCGCGACACCCAAATAGGACGCGAAATTGGCTTCGAATCGCGTTACGTCGGGACCTAGCACGAATGAGGCGTCTTCCATAACCTGCATGACGCGCGGAACGACCTCTGCGCGCAAGGAACGGAACTGCGCCTTCAAATCGACGAATGGAACTTGTGTTGTCATAGTAGCCGAGCGCGCTTCGTCGGCCGATTCGCAAGCGCCTTCAGTAGGGCGAGGACGCAAACGATTCCGACAATTTCTGCAAGCAGCTGCGCGACGGCGGTGAGCTGCACCAGCACGATGCGCCCCGGAGATGTAAGAAGCCAGCCGTTTACCGACATGTCGACGCGAACGTGCCGTAATGTCGCGCCTGCAGCGAATGCCGTCCATGCCGAATCGTAACGTTCGTTGAAGCGCAGCAGACCCGGCGCCCCCGCATCGACGACGTACAACCACGGCGTAACGTACCGAAACGGCAACGAGCGCACCGCCGGCTTCGGTTCCGGCGCCGGGATTTTGGGCGGGCCGGATGCTTGCGCGACGAGTTCGCAAAGGCCGACGCAGCGCACGGCGCGCGTCTGCAGCGGGACCGCAATCCACTCAAACGATCCGGGCGCCTTCGCAAGCGCTCTTCCATCCTCCGCAAGCAGCGATCCGCGCACGTAGGCGAGCAGCCACGAACCGGGCTCGACGCTCCAGAGCGCCGTCGATTGCGTCAACGTTCCACCGAGCGCTTGTGCAAGCGCCGGAACTTCGGAGAACGTCAGGCGCGCGTCGATCCACGCCGTGCGCGCGTCGATCGAATCGCTCGGCGGCGTAATGGCGCGAACCGTTCCATATCCCGGCATATCGCCAAAGAAGACGTTGCACGGACCGAGCGGAGCTCCGGCGTCGACGATGCGCGCCGCGTCGCACTGCGATAGCAACGGCGTCGCGTCGTTTACGTGACGCACCGTTGCGACTGGCCGTCGGATCACAGGCGGTGCGAGGGACGCCCCTGCAAGTCCGATTCCAACTTGCGATTTCGATACCAGCCAGGGGCGCGGCACGACTTCCGTGACTCCGAGGACGCGCAACGCCGCGTCATCACCGGATTGTTCGTAGCGCGCGAGCGCCATGTCGACGGGGTACGTTGGAAAGTATTCGTTGAGCGCCGGCACGACGCGCGGGTACACAAACGCATCGGGATCCGCTCCGTCGCCGTCTCCGGTTTGCAAACCCAACGGTTGAAACGCCGGCAGCAACGCGACGCGCGTCAACGGCGATGCCGCAACCACGGGATGGGGATACGATGCGGCACCGGTCCAGAAATCGCTGGGCGGGTGCAGTCCCCACGCAATAGGCAGCGTCACCCCGGCCGCGAGCGCGACGTATCCGAGTGCGCGGAAGCGCGCGGCGGCCGCGCATGAGAGCAGCGCGAGCAGCGCGGCAATGATGCCGGCACCGTCGTAAAGCTCGCGATAAACCCCGCTTTCGGGGACATTCCGAACGATCCACTCGTATGGAGCTGCCAGCGGACCGTGCACTCCGATGATTGCGACGTAAAAGAGGATCGCTGCGGCGAATGCGATCGAAGCCGCAATCCGGCGATGCGCTGCAACCGCGCCGATGACGGCAAGCGCGAGCACGGTCCAAACGGCGATGGAAACCGTAACCCCGAGACGATCGGCGTAACCCGCGAAATATCCGCTCAGTCCCAGCAGGGGACCAGGCGCGACGGATTGGTTCGTCTGCCACTCCACCTCGTACGGTATGTTGACCAGCGAAGCGCGCTCGGCGATTAAGCCGACGACCGTCGGCAAAGCAACGATGAGGCCCGCAGCCGGTGGTAGCCACTTTCGCGTCGCACACGCAAATACGACCAGCGCAACCATCGCTAAAATGAAGAACTGAAGCTGCGCCGCAACGAGTACGATCCAGAGCGCAAGCCGCACGGGCGAAGCGCTGCGGCCGCGCAGCATCTCGCTAAAAAGCCCGAGCAGTCCGGCATAGGCGAACACCATAACGAGATGGCCCGCGACGACCTGGTTGTACACCCACGGATTGAAGAGCGCGAAAAAGCCAATGCCGACTGCCGCAGGCCATGAAGCGCCCCACTCCGCTGCGGCGCGCGCCGCGGTTCGCATACACGCGTATCCGATTGCTGCAGCGAAGATTGCCAGCGCCGCGAGCGGCCCCGCGATCCACATGACGGCGACTATCGGAAGTGCGATCAGGTAGGTCGTCGGATGGGGATTCGAAGTTCCGAGTGAGTCTGAAAGCCAGCCGTTAAAAGACGTACTGGCGAACCACGGAATTGCGTGGCCGTCGATCGGCCACGTCCAGTCGTGACGAAGCGTCGGAACTCCCTTAACAACGACGAATGCCGCGAAGAGCAGCGCGGCAGCGAGTGCGAGTGTTCGCGTTACGACCGCAATCGCCGGCACTCCATCGCAACGCCGAATGCAGCAGCGAACGCGGCTGCATAGGCCGCGATCGCAAACGGCTCCCGATACGGCTCGGGAAGAATGCTCGCGGGAACGATCGCCGCGATGGCGACGATCGCCGCATAACTGGCAGTTCGCTCGAAAACGAAGGCGCGCGTGAGCCGGTCGAGCGCGGCAATCGTGTGCACGTAGGCTTTCTGCACGAAGTTGCCGGCCTTTGTCGGCGTCAGCAGCGAGGCCGCAATGAGGAGCGTCGCAGCAACCGCGGCCTGAAACGCAAACGTTACCATGGTCTCAGCGGTATAGCCGCCCAGCAGCGCGCCGATTGCTAATGCGCAGACCGCAACGAGGACCGCATAACGGGAGGCCGCAACGACGATGCCGCCCCGCGTTAGCGCGGCGTTGAACGCAGCGATCGTTCCGCATCGCCAGAGTACCGCGAACACGACCAACGCCGCGCAAGCGACCAGGACGAATACTTCGGCGCCGGGCTGCGCAACCAGACCGGCAATCACGCTCACGAAGAACACGACGGCGGCGGCGGCGGTCAGAAACGCGGGGAACGCCGGAGCCGTAACCGTGGGTGCTTCAGAACCGGCGCTTGGCAAAAAACGACCGATCGCCAGAGCCACGGCTGCAAAGATCGCGGCGAGATACGCCGACGTAGCGAAACGTTCGGCCGCGCTTCCGGAAAGCGTCGT
Source organism: Vulcanimicrobiota bacterium (assembly GCA_019247395.1). Classification (GTDB taxonomy): domain Bacteria; phylum Vulcanimicrobiota; class Vulcanimicrobiia; order Vulcanimicrobiales; family Vulcanimicrobiaceae; genus Cybelea. Next base: position 5,648 of record JAFAOZ010000071.1, read on the forward strand.
AGAAAGAATCAGTGCGACGACGCACGTGCCGATTGCAAGGCGAAGGGCGCGTGAAACCGCCCACGCAAAGGTCGCGCGGTTCACCGATCGGGCGCGACCGGCCATAAGTCCGGAGCCCACGCCAGCGTAATCATGATCAGGAGCGCGATGACCGAAATCGCCGCCGAAATCACGTAGAACTGTTGGCCGGCGAAGCTCAGTGCAATCTCTCCGCCGTCGGGCAGACTGGGGACGATCCATCCGTTGGCGACGCCGTTAACGATAACGTGCGGCAGCACTTCGCCGTTGAGCGTCGCGCTCCACTCGGGATGGTAAGACTCATTGAAGACCAGCAGGAATGGGTTCGTTCTGCTCTTCACCGAAACGCCGACCGAGGTCGAGGAGTGCCGCTGCCAGACCAGCGGAAAATCACGCGTTTGCGGGAGCGTCAACGGCTCGGTAGTCAGCAATCCGATCTTCACCTGCTTGTCGGCGCTCGTCACCACATGCCGCCCGCGGGTCAAATAGAGCGGCGCGGAGGTCACCGGCTTGCCGTCGATCTTGAACGGAAGTGAAGTCAGCGATTGCGGCCGCCGCAGATTCTCACCGGGGAGTGCATGAAGATTGTAAGAGAGATCCGTCACTTTCGGATTGGTGCCGCGGGAGAGCAACCAAATGCCGACCACGCGCAGCGAAGTGTCGCTCCAGTCGTTCGGAAACGCGTGCAGGAAGTTTATATCGAACGATCCGTCGCGCGAGATCGGGAATATGCGAAAGCGTACGGTCCCCCGATCTTGGAGCGCGACGGCAATCGATGCGCCCGCGCTTCCGGTATTCGAAAGCGTCCCCATAATGTCGGGATCTCCGGTCAGCGCGGCCGGAGGATTGCCAAGCCGTACGGCGGTGAAGGTCCCATCGCGGGTTGCGGGCGCCGTCGTCCCGGTACCACCGGTTCTCGTAAAGGTCAGGTCGGGAGCGACCGCTGCGGAGATCACGTCGGGACCGAGATCAAAACGCTCTCCCGGCGCTGCGTGAAACTCGAAGGAGAGGTCGTTCCA
>JAFAOZ010000084.1 GCA_019247395.1 Vulcanimicrobiota bacterium
CGTCGTGCTCGACGCTCCCGCAAACCTGCCGGAAGAGATGACGGCGCTGCTCGAGCTGCTCGCGCAGGCTACGATCGAATCTGCCGCGCCTGCCGGCGCGACGGTCGATGAAGCGCTCGCCGCAACCGGCGTGCGGGCGCCCCGCGACCTGTTGGAGCAACGTTATCAAAAGGAGGCGGAGCAACTGCGCTTTGAAATCGAGCGCGGTGAACGCAAGCTCGGCAATGAGTCCTTCGTTGCCAAAGCCGCGCCGAACGTCGTCGCCAAGGAACGCGAGAAGCTCGAAGGCTATCGTGGCGACTTGGCGCGCGTGGAGGCCGCGCTCGCGCAGCTAAAGGAACCGGCATGACGACGACCACGCGCGTGCTGGCACGCAGCGCAGAGATCGGGCGCATGATCGCCCGGCTCGCGCATCAGATCGTCGAGCCGAATGAAGCGGGCGATGGCATCGTGCTGCTCGGAGTGCGCCGCGGCGGTGAAGCGCTCGCCATACGGCTTGCCGCGGAGATCGAACGTATTGCGGGACGCGCCCCCGCCCTGGGATTTCTCAACATCAATCTCTATCGTGACGATCGCGTGACGCACGAACTTCCCGACTCTCAAATTCCGCTCGATCTGTCAGGCCGAGTCGTTGTCGTCGTTGACGACGTGCTCTACACCGGTCGAACGGTTCGTTCCGCACTCGACGCCGTCACCGATCTCGGTCGCCCCGCCGCCATCCGGCTCTGCGTTTTGGTCGATCGAGGCCTTCGAGAGTTGCCGATTCAAGCGGACTACGCCGGTAGGCTCGTTCCGACGACTCCGCGCGAACGCGTGAAGGTGGTCCTCGCGCCGGAAGCAGCGCCGTCGGACGAAATCACGATTAGTGAGAGCGCCGGTGCGGATTCGCCGTAGCCTTATCGACCTCGACGATCTCACCGCCGAGGAGCTGGCATATATCTTCGAGCGTACGGCGCAGTTCGAACGCGAACCGCCGGGGCCGCTGTTGGCCGGAAAAGCCTGCGTCAACATGTTTTTCGAGGAGAGCACCCGGACGTTCACCTCGTTTCACCTCGCCGAACTGCGGCTCGGCGCAAACGTCCTCGATCTCGTACCGAAGAACTTGAGCCTCGCGACAAAAGGCGAGACGCTCGAAGATACCGCGATTACGCTTGGAGCGCTCGGAATTTGCGTACTGGTCGTGCGGCATAGCGAGCCGGGTTTTCCGCAGCGTATGGCACTGGCGTTCGACGGGCACGTCATCAACGCGGGCGACGGCGTTCACGCTCACCCGACGCAAGCGCTCCTGGACATTTATACGCTCATCGAAGAGTTCGGAGAGGTGCAGGGCCGCACCGTCGCCATCGTCGGCGACATTCTCCACAGCCGCGTCGCGCATTCCACGATTCGCGGGCTCGCGCGCCTGGGAGCTTCAATCGTGCTCGTAGGGCCGGAAGCGTTCTTGCCGAGTACGTATGCCGGTGGACAAGTGACCGTTGCGCGCGATTTAGACGCGGTCTTGCCGAGTGCCGACGCCGTCGTGCTGCTTCGGATTCAGCGCGAGCGTTTCGTCGAGATTCCGATCTCCGATCGCGAGTACATCGAGCGCTTTCGGCTCGATCGCCGGAGGCTCTCCTTGCTGCGCAAAGAGGCAATCATCATGCATCCCGGGCCATATAACCGCGGCGTGGAGCTCGATGATTCGGTGCTGGAGTTCGCCGGTTGGCGATACGCACGCCAAGTGCAGCACGGAGTGGCCGTTCGCATGGCGGTGCTCGATTTGCTGGTTAACGTCCGTCAATAGCGCGTTCGCACCACCGATGAAGCCGCTGCTGCTCAAGGGAGGACGGATCGTCGACCCGGCGCTCTCCCTCGATGCCGTGCGCGATTTGCGCGTACGCGATGGCAAGGTTGCCGAAATAGGAGAACATCTGGATAGGGCTGCCGATGAAGAGGTGCTTGACGCACGCGGCGCCGTGGTTGCGCCCGGATTCATCGACATGCACGTGCACTTGCGCGAGCCCGGCTTTGAGGAAAAAGAGACGATCGCCACCGGAACGCTGGCGGCGGTGAACGGCGGTTTCACGGCGGTGGCCTGCATGCCGAATACCAATCCTGCGCTCGACGACCCCGCCGTGCTTGCCGCACTTCGGGAGAACGTGCAGCGCAATGCACGATGCCGTGTCTATCCCATCGCCGCGATCACGCGTGGGCGGCAAGGGAGGCTGCCCTGCGATTACGCAGCGCTCGCGGCCGCGGGCGCCGTCGCGTTCTCTGATGACGGTGACAGCGTGGAAGACATGCAGGTGCTTCGCGAGGCGGCGCTCCGCGCGCTGCCGCTCGCCGCGCCGATCGTCGATCATTGCTTGCCCGAAGAAGCGCTCGTCGCGCGCGATTTACAGCTCTGCGGCGAGACCGGCAAAGCCTGGCACATCGCCCACATTTCAACGGCGGCCGCGTTGCAATCCGTTGCGGCGGCCCGTTCGCGCGGCATCGCGGTGACGTGCGAAGTGACGCCTCATCACCTCACCTTTACCGACGCACTTGCGGAGACGGCCGGCGCGGCGGCGAAGGTCAATCCGCCGCTGCGAAGGCAGAGCGACGTGGACGCGCTGCGGCGCGGTGTGCGCGACGGCACGATCGATGTATTTGCGAGCGATCACGCACCGCACACTGCGCAGGAGAAGGGCGGCGACGTCGAGCATGCGGCGCCGGGTTTTTCCGGCTTGGAAGTCGCGGTGGGCGGCTACGCAGCCGCGCTTCCCGATTTGCCGTTGTCCCGATTCGTCGCGCTGCTCGCCACCAACCCCGCACGCATTCTAAAAATCCGCGGTGGTACGCTTGCGCTCGGAGAGCCGGCGGATATCACCGTCTTCGCCGACCGTGCGTGGACGGTCGATCCGGCGACGTTTGCGTCAAAGGGCAAGTGCACGCCGTTTGCCGGACGTCGGCTGCCGCGCAAGATCTTGGCGACGATCGTCGGCGGCGACGTGCGTTATCGCGCAGCCGATTGGGAAACATGAGCGCGCACCGGGCCGCGCTCTTTCTAGCCGACGGCAGCCGTTTCGACGGCGAAGGCCTCGGGTTCGAGGGCCTGGCGCTCGGCGAAGCCGTTTTCTATACCGGCATGACCGGATACGAAGAAGCGCTCACCGATCCGTCGTACGCTGGCCAAATCCTTACCTTCACCTATCCCATGATCGGCAATTACGGAATCTCCGGCAGCGCCTCGCAGTACGGGCGCGCTTGCGTCGCCGGGACCGTCATCAAACAGATCGCCTACCACCCGTCTCACCATCTGTCGAAAATCGATTTGCCGTCGTGGCTCGACGCCGAGCGGATCCCAACGCTTGTGGGCGCGGACACTCGGGCGATCACGATCGCACTGCGCGAGCATGGGACCATTTGGGCAGCACTTGCCGTCGGCGAGGAGGCGCTGGCACGTGCCGAGCGATCGCTGAGTGAATTCGTGCGCGACGCCAGTACCGAAGCGCTCGTTCCGAGCGTTGCAACACGAGAACCGTTTGCCGTCGGCACAACGCAGGGCCCGCGCGTGGTTGTGATCGACTGCGGGGTGAAACGCGCCATCCTCCGGCAACTCGAAGCGCTC
>JAFAOZ010000015.1 GCA_019247395.1 Vulcanimicrobiota bacterium
AGCGGCAAGCCCATCACCGTGTAAAAGTCGCCCTCGATTCCTGCCACCAGCGATGCGGCGCGTCCCTGGATTCCGTAGGCTCCCGCCTTGTCGAACGGCTCGCCCGTCGCGACGTACTCGGCGATCTCGCCGGCCTCGAGCGCAAAAAAGTGCACGCGTGTCGTCTCCCGTTGCTCGACGACCCGCGCTTGACCGGGAAGCGCGAGCGCAAACGCCGTGTGCACCTCGTGCGTGCGGCCCGATAGGCTCTCCAGCATGCGAGCCGCCTCGATGGAATCGGCCGGTTTCCCAAGCGCTTCGCCGTCGAGATCGACGACCGTGTCGGCTGCGAGGACCGGTGCACCCGATGCCGCTGCACCGTCGCGTAACGCATGGCGGAGTTTCTCAGCGGCGTGGCAGCTCGCCAGCTCCGCCGGCCGTAGATCGGGCAGCGCCGGCTCGTCGTATCCGCTGTGGATAACTTCGACGGTGAGTCCGAGCGATCGCAGCAACTCATAACGGCGCGGCGACGCACTCGCTAAGACGATGCGCGTCAGGAGCATGGCGTCAGTTGTAAATATGGCCGCCGGTCGCGATGTAGCCGCCGGCGTGCCGTCCGCGTGGATCGCGGTGGGTCCAGTGGATAACCCCGCCGAGCGGATAGAATTCGTACTCGCCTTTGACGAGAACTTGCTGGCCGCGCTCGAGGGGGATGGCGCCGGTGAAGTCCGTGTTCACTTCGACCCTCACGATCACGCTGCACGCGGAACTGAGGCGCATGAGAAAACCTTCGTGGGGACTGACGCGCCCCGGCTGGACGCCCAAAATGCGCGTCACCATTCCGTCGGCGATGACCTCGACGTGCGAGCGTCCGGCAGCGTAGGCTTCGCAGAGCGAGGGATTGTCCGCAGGTTCGGTCGCGGCGCATGCGTGAAGCGCGAAGGCGGCCGCGAGCGCCGCAAGCACTTTACGCACGGACGCCGTCGCCGTAAAAGCCATAGAGCCCATGTGCGACGATGTACTGCCAAACCGGTTCGGGCACCAGATATCGCACGCTGCGCCCTTGCGTTAGGAGGCCGCGGATCAGGCTCGCAGACTCCGGAATCTCCGGCAAATTCAGCGTCGTGACGCGCTCGCGCAGGTGCTGCGGAAGCACGGAGATGACGCGCGCCAGCGCGTCGGCGCGAACGCCGGCGCGCGGGGCGATGACGAAGCGCTCGAGCGACTCGAGCACGTCGTCGAGCCGAACCCAATTCGCCGTAACCAGCGAGTCGGCGCCGATGATGAACGTGAAACTCGCATCGGGATACTTCTCGTGCAGACGCGGCAATAGATCGGCGGTATAGCCTGTCGCATTCTCGCGCAGATCCGAATCGTCGAGCTCGAAGGCGTCGTTGGATTCGATGGCGCCCAGTATCATCGCGCAGCGGTGCGCCGCGTCCGCCTGCGGCTTGTCGCGGTAGTGCGTATTGCCGGTAGGAACGAAGAGCACGCGATCGAGTCCCTCCAGCAGACGCGCCGATTCGGCAACGAAGCAGTGCGCGTTGTGAATCGGGTCAAACGTGCCGCCGAAGATCCCTATCCTCATGAATAGGTGAACTCGTACGGCCCGATACGCACGGTATCCCCTTCCGCGGCGCCCATCTCCGCAAGCCGTTTTTCGACGCCCATCCGCCCGAGCGCGCGCTCAAAGCGCGCCAATGCTTCGTCGGAATCGAAGTTCGTCATCGCGGCGAGCCGCTCGACGCGCTCGCCGGAAATAACGAACGTGCCGTCGTCGCGGCGCTCGATCGCAAATGCATCGGACGCCGCGAGCTCGATACGAACCGGCGGCTCCGGCGTCTGCGGAATCGGCGAGGATTCGATGGTGCGGGCGACGGCGCGGATCAAATCGCGTACGCCTTCGCCGGTGACCGCACTGATGCCGCGAATCTCCGCAAAGCGCTGCCGCAATTCACGTAGCGACGCTCGCGCATCCGGCAGGTCGAGCTTATTGAGCACGAGCAGCCTCGGTTTTTCGAGCAGTTGCGGATTCCACGCGCCCAGCTCCGCTTCAATCGTCTCTTTCTCCGCTAGAATTTGGTCCAGCGGTTTCGCTCCGTCGAGGAGATGGACAAGCGCGCGCGTGCGCTCGATATGTTTGAGAAACTGATCGCCGAGTCCGACGCCCTCGTGCGCTCCATGCACGAGCCCCGGAACGTCGACCATGACGAACGATTCCTCATCCGAAACGCGTACGACGCCGAGCTGCGGCTCGAGCGTCGTGAACGGATAGTCCGCGATCTTGGGACGCGCGGCGGAAACCACCGAAAGCAGCGTGGATTTGCCGGCGTTCGGAATGCCGACGATTCCGCAATCGGCGAGTAAGCGCAACTCCAGGCGAAGCGCAAAACGTTCGCCGGGCTCGCCGTGTTCGGCAAAACGCGGCGCTTGACGAACGCTGGTCGCAAAGTGTTGATTGCCTAAGCCGCCGCGTCCGCCTTTGGCCGCCAGGACGCGCGCACCGGGTGCCTTTAAATCGGCAACGAAGTCCTGCGCGCCGTCGTCGCGCAGCTTGTATACCAGCGTCCCGACGGGCACCGCAACGGTTAAATCCTCACCGCTGCGTCCCGACTTGTTGGATGTGCCGCCCGCCTTGCCGCTATCGGCTGCGAACTTGCGGCGATAACGAAATTCGACGAGTGTCGAGAGTTCCGCCGTTGCTTCAAGGTAGACGCTGCCGCCATGGCCGCCGTCGCCGCCGGCCGGACCGCCCTTCGGTACGTATTTCTCGCGCCGCCACGCAACGATGCCGTCGCCGCCGTCGCCAGCGGCGACCGAGATCTCGGCCTCGTCGATGAACTGCACTGCGGGTTCTATCTTCTCCGCAAATAAAAAAGGGGCCTAATGGCCCCTGCGTGACTCAGACCCAGTCTTACGCGGCTGGAACAACCGAGACGCGCTTGCGGTCCGCGCCGTTGCTGAACTCCACGACGCCGTCGACCAGAGCGAAGAGCGTGTGGTCCCGGCCCAGCCCGACGTTCGATCCCGGATAGAAGCGCGTGCCCCGCTGGCGTACCAGAATGTTGCCGGCGATCACCCGCTCGCCGCCGAAGCGCTTGACGCCGAGGCGCTGAGCGTTGGAATCGCGGCCGTTCCGCGTGGAGCCGGCGCCCTTCTTAGACGCAAAAAGCTGAAGGTCGAAGACGAACATAGCCGCGCCATTGTACCAGAGCGGGGCCAAAATGCAACTCAGGCGGACCGGGGCCGCGCCTCTAGCGGACGCTCCTAGCCGCAAATATCGCGATGAGGATTACGGCCAAGGCCGGGACCGCTATCCAAGGGTGGCTGAGCAAACCCGTCAGCATCCCAGACCTCTTAGCCATCGGGGAGCGGCCTCCGCCGACCCCCGGCCCCAAACTGGCCCACTACGCGCCTTTCCACACCTGTGGATATGCTTGTGGAAAAGGGCTTGCTCGGACCCTTTTTGGACGTCTTTTGGGCCTTATGCCGCCGGACAATTCGAGCGCAGTGCGGGGTCCCGTCATATCCGTTCATAAATCGGAAAAATCCGCGAAATAGCGTTGCTGCCTACCTGTGGATAAGTGCATAAAGTCGTGCATAGATTCCGCAGGAGCAAGGCTTGATTAAGCCAAGTGGATGCGCCCTCACGGGGGTGTGCAGACGGATTTCCTTTCCGGGACCGGCTGCGTGAGCTGTTTCGCAGAGTAACAAAAAAAAGGACGCAGAGGATGGCGCTTGCGATGAACTCAGACATCTCCAACGAGCTCTGGCAATCCGCACTCGACACCTTAGAGCGAACCTTTTCCAAGCCCGTTTTTGAGATGTGGATCAAACCGATCCGGTTCATCTCCCTCCACGGCAACGAACTGCACCTCGCGGTGCACAGCAAGTTTGCACAAGATTGGGTGGGAAGCAAGCTTCGGCCGCAGATGATCGGCGTCTTGAGCGAACTGTTTGGGACGAGCGTCGAGTTGCGGCTCTCCGTCGCCGAACCAAGCGAGGGCGTGCGCATTCAGTCGGGCCTGCCGGTGCGGCCGCTTGAGGACTTCCGGACTGCCAATCTTAATGCTCGTTATACTTTCGAAGAGTTCGTTATAGGCAATTCCAACAGGTTTGCTCATGCTGCCGCGCAAGCGGTCGCGGGCGCCCCGGCGCACGCCTACAATCCGCTTTTCCTCTATGGCGGCGTGGGTCTCGGGAAGACCCATTTGATGCACGCAATCGGCCATCGCGTCATCCAAGATAACCTCGCGGCGAACGTCGTCTATGTCACCTGCGAAAAGTTTACCAACGAATTCATCATCGCGCTGCAGAACAACCGCACGCCCGAGTTTCGCAATCGCTACCGGCAGGTCGACGTCTTGCTCATCGACGACATTCAGTTTCTCGCGGGTAAAGAGACGACGCAAGAGGAGTTCTTTCACACCTTCAACGCGCTCCACGAATCGGGACGCCAGCTGATCATTTCGTCCGACCGCCCGCCCAAAGAGATTCAGACGCTCGAGGCGCGCCTGCGTTCGCGGTTCGAATGGGGACTGCTCACCGATATTCAAGCGCCCGATCTCGAAACGCGCGAAGCGATCTTACGCAAGAAGGCGGGGAGCGAAAATATTCCCGTCCCCGACGAAGTGACGTCGTTCATCGCGAAGGTGATTCCCTCGAATATTCGCGAGCTCGAGGGCGCTTTGATCCGCGTAATCGCCTACGCCTCGCTCACCAAAGCGCCCATCACGACCGATCTGGCCGCCGACGTGCTCAAGAGCGCCGTTGCCCAGGCACCCTCGTATCGCATTACGATCGGAAAGATCAAAGAGACCGTTTCGGGCGCGCACGGCCTCACCGTCAAAGAAATGGATAACGGCCGCCGCGATCAGCGACTGGCTGCGCCACGCCAAATCGCGATGTACATCGCCACCGAGCTGACCAACTACTCGCTTCCGCAAATCGCGCGCGAGTTCGGCAAGAAAGACCACACCACGGTGATGTACGCCCGGGACAAGATCAAGGAGCAAATGCAGCGGGACGAGGCCTATCGCAATAAGATTCGCCAGCTCATCGCGATGTGTCAAAACCCCTGAACAGCTTCCACACAAGGTTCGACCTCTCGGGCTCAACGTTGACGGTTGACGACGCGACTGCCCGAACGGTGAATAGAATCCGAATTCCGCTCACAGCTTTATCCAACGCGAAAACCGCGGCCGTTCAAGACAAATCGCGACTTCTCCCCAGAATGCACCGCCCTACTGCTGCTGCGACTTACGTACTTATCTTCTACTAGGAAAACCGGCCCCGGCGCCCAACGGTGGAAACGATGAAATTCAGTTGCTCGACCAAGGACATCGCAACGGCCGTCGGCGCGGCCAGCAAAGTCGTCAACGCGCACACGACGGTTGCGATCCTCTCGAACGTCCTCTTGCAAGCCGAGGGCGGTAAGATCGCGGTACGAGCGACGGATCTCGAGCTGACGCTGGAGCACGCCTTTGCGGCGCAGGTGAGCGAACCGGGCTCGGTTACGGTGCCGGCCAAGCTCTTTGCAAGTTATCTCGGGAATCTCTCGCCGGGCACCCTCGAGCTTACCGGTACGCCGACCCGCGCGAGCGTGAAGTTCGAGCGCAGCAACTATGATTTTCACGCGTTGCCTCCCGACGAATATCCGCCGTTGCCTGGGGCCGCCCGCGGCTCCCATTTTACCATCGCGGCGAAGCGCTTTCGCGACGGCATCGAAGCTACAATCTTTGCCGCTTCGGGTGAGGAGGCGCGCGGCGCAGTTCTTATGGGAACGTTGCTCGAGGTGGAAGGCAACGCCCTGACCATGGTCGCCACCGACGGTTACCGGCTCGCCAAGTTCGTCACAACGCTCGACGAAGGTCCCGCCGGCGGCGAAAAGTTCATCGTGCCCTCGCGAGCGCTCGCGGAGACCGCGCGCAACTTGGGAACGACTGAAACCATCGCGGTCAACGCTTTGGGCGCGCAGAGCAATCAACTGCAGATGGGCGGCGGCGACGTTGCCATCACGGTGAGGCTCGTGGACGGCCAATATCCAAACTACCAGCAAGTCATTCCCGCGAAGTTCGATCGCTCGATTACCGTCAGCACGCCGCTGCTCATGGGAAGCCTGCGCCGCGCCGAACTCGTTGCGGGCGACCGCGCTAGCATGGTGAAGCTCGCGGTCTCGAACCAGACGCTGATCGTGACGGCGAGCTCGGACGTCTCCGGCAATGCGTACGAGGAGCTCGAGGTCGAGCAGACCGGCGAGGATTTAACCATCGCATTCAATGCACGCTACTTGGTAGAGATTCTCAATCACATCAAGAGCGACAAGACGGTCATCGAGCTGCTCGGCCCGCTTTCACCTGCCGCAATTCGGCCGCTCGAGCCGCTCGATACGGGCCAGCAGCTCTACGTGCTCATGCCGCTGCGGCAATGATGTGCTGCTCGCGCGGCTGACGCTTACCGACTTCAGAAATTATACCGAGCTCGAGCTGGCGCCGTCTCCAGGGCTGAACGTTTTCGTCGGATCCAACGCCCAGGGCAAGAGCAATCTGCTCGAAGGGATCGCGATGCTCGGCACCGGCAAATCGTTTCGAACCTCGCGTGAATCCGATGCGATCCGCGTAGGATGCGAACGTGCGGCGCTGCACGGCGAAGCGGTTCTGCGCGCCGGCAGCGTTGAGCTCGCCTGCGCAATCGAGCGCTCGGGACGGGGAACGCACAAAACCTATACCGTCAACGGCAGCAACGTGCGGTATGCCGGTTATATCGGGCGCATGCGTGTCGTAACGTTCGTGCCTGCGGATCTCTCGCTCGCCGCCGGTACGCCGGCCGCGCGCCGCGCTTTCGTCAACATCGGGCTTTCGCAGAGCGAGCCACGCTACTATCACGCGCTCGCGCGGTATCGTAATGCCGTGCAGCAAAAAAATGCGCTGCTCCGCGGAACGATCGATCCCGATTCCGAGCTGCTCGAAACATATAATCGCAGCATGGTGGAATCGGGCACCGAGATCGTACTCGCGCGAGCGGAGTTCATCAGCGTACTGGGGCGCGAAGCCGCGCATGCGCACGCCCTCTTCGCCGCCGGCGAGCAGTTCGACGTGGTCTACGAGCCGAGCGTACCCTTCGAAGCACCGCAGCGTGAGGCCATCGCCCAAGCCTTCGAAACGCGGCTGCGCCACTGCGCCGAGGCGGAGCGTTTGCGCAATAGCTCGATAGCGGGTCCGCATCGCGACGACGTCGGCCTGCTGCTCGACGGTCGATCTCTGGCAGCCTACGGCTCTCCGGGTCAGCAGCGCACCGCCGTGCTGGCACTGAAGGTCGCCGAATATGCCGTCATGCGTCAACGTTCCGACGAAGCGCCGCTGCTCTTGCTCGACGACGTGCTCTCGGAGCTCGACGAAGACCGCGCGGCGTCGTTTCTGTGCGAGATCGGCGAATACGAACAGGCCTTCATCACCGCGACGCATGTGCCCGGCGGATTGCCCGCGGCAGCGCAGATCGCACGCATTGCCGATGCGCGCGTCGAAACGTACGCGTTGTGCTGAAGCTTTCGGAAGCGCTCAACGGCTGGCAGCCGGCTGCGAGCGGCGCACCGCCAGAACCGCTGACGTTGCTCGAGGCGGGGTGGGAGCAGATCGTCGGTTCGAAGGTCGCACAGAACTCGCGCCCCACCCGCGTCGCGGACGGAACGTTGACGATTACCACGCGATCGAGTGCCTGGAGCCATCAACTGAGCTTACTCTCGGAGCACGTCTTGCACGCCGTAGCGGCGCGCTTGCCGAAGGCCGGTATTCGGGCGATTCGTTTCCGTGTCGGCCGGCTGAGTGAGCCGCCCGGCCGGCCGCAGCGGCCGGCCCGCCGAAACGCGATTCGGCCTCCGGCTCGCCCGCTGGGGGCTTCCGCCGACGCCGTGGAAGCGCTCGCGCGATTTCGGCGGGACGTCGAAGCGGAGCGCGGTGCGCGGGAGTCCGCCGGTTCTCGGGAATGCCGGCGTTGCGCGGCGCTCATGCCGCCCGGGGCGGATCCACTCTGTCCTACCTGCTCCAACGCCCGCATAACGCAACTCACCGCGGCAACGGGCCGGCTTATGTTCGAAGCCCCGTGGCTCGGCTTTGCCGGAACGGTTGCGCTCGTCGGCGGGTTACAAGAAGAGGAATACGAGCGAATCCGAAGCCAGCTGCTTGCACACTGGTGGCGGATGCTCGCGCGGGCGAGGGCGGCAAAGCAGCTCTCGCGCGACGGCCGCGAGCGGCTCATTGCCAGTTCCTACGTCTTGCTGCAAAGCAGGCTGAAGCCGGAAGAAATTATGCCGGCAACGGTTCGCAGCATTTTGGGCGACGAGCTGCACGATTTACTCTATAGCGAGGTTTGATGTCGACGAACTATACCGGCGAACAAATTGAAGTTCTGCGGGGGCTCGAAGCGGTGCGCAAGCGCCCGGGTATGTATATCGGAAACACCGCGGAGCGGGGCCTACACCAGCTCGTCTACGAGGCGGTAGATAACGCCGTCGATGAGGCCCTCGCCGGATACGCGCGCACGATTCGAGTCGTTCTGCATAAGGATGACTCGTGTTCGGTGGAAGACGACGGACGCGGCATTCCGATCGACATTCACGCCGAAGAACGGCTGCCGGCCGTCGAGGTCGTGATGACGATTCTGCACGCCGGCGCAAAGTTCGGCAAAGGTGGTTACAAAGTCTCCGGAGGCCTTCACGGGGTCGGCATCTCGGTCGTCAACGCGTTGTCGGAGTGGATGATCACGCAAGTGAAGCGCGACGGCTACCTCTGGCAGATGAAGTTCGAACGCGGCGTGACGGTGCAGAAGCTCAAGAAGATCGAAAAAACGGATGGAGTCGGCACGTTACAGTGGTTCAAGCCCGATCCAGAAATTTTCGAGGTGACGGAATTTCATTGGGATATCTTACAGAAGCGCCTGCGGGAGCTCGCGTTTTTGAACCGCGGGCTTTCAATCACGCTGCGGGACGAGCGCGGCGAAAGCGTGCGGGAGCGCAACTACACGTTCGACGGCGGCATCGTCTCGTTCGTGGAATGGCTCAACGAGAAGAAGGATCCATTGCATCCGATTATTTCGACGCACGCCGAACGCGATGGAGTCGACGTCGAGGTCGCGATGCAGTACACCGGCGCATATGCCGATCAGATTTTTTCCTACGCCAACAACATCGGCACGATCGAAGGCGGCATGCACCTTCAGGGATTCCGGCAAGCCGTCACCAACGCGGTCAATTCGTACGCGCGTAAGCGCGGAATGCTCAAAGAGTCGGACAGCTCGCTCTCGACCGACGACGTTGTCGAAGGCTTGACGGCCGTCGTCTCGGTGAAGCTAGCCGACCCGCAATTTGAAGGACAGACCAAAACGAAGCTCGGCAACGCGCGAGTTCGCAGTATCGTTGCGGGCCTCGTTTCCGAGCGTTTGGAATTCTTTTTGGAAGAGAATCCAAAATTTGCGCGCGCGATCATTGAGAAGTGCATGCAGGCGCAGAGAGCGCGCGACGCGGCGAAGAAAGCGCGCGATCTTTCGCGACGCAAAAACGCACTCGAAGGCTCGGGCCTGCCCGGTAAACTGGTGGACTGCAAGAACGCCAATCCATCGGAAAGCGAGCTGTTTCTCGTGGAGGGCGACTCGGCGGGCGGCACTGCCAAAGGCGGCCGCGACCCGAACACCCAAGCCATTCTGCCGCTGCGCGGTAAGATTCTCAACGTGGAAAAGGCGCGACTCGACAAAGTCCTCGCCAACGAAGAAATCCGGACGATGATTACGGCGCTTGGAACGGGTTTCGGCGACGAGTTCAACGTCGAAAAGCTCCGGTACAACAAAATTATCATCATGACGGATGCCGACGTCGACGGCTCGCACATCCGGACGCTATTGCTCACCTTCTTCTATCGCCAGATGAAGCCGCTCGTCGAAGACGGGCACGTCTATATCGCGCAACCGCCCCTTTACGGCATCCGCAAAGGCAAGCGGCAGTGGTGGGCGTTTACCGAAGCCGAGCTTAAATCGATCGTCGGAGAGGACGGCAAAGAATTCGTCGTTCAGCAGTATAAAGGGCTTGGCGAAATGGACGCCGAGCAGCTCGCGGAGACGACGATGGAAGTTGGAAACCGGCGTCTGAAGCGAATTACGGTTGAAGACGCGGTCGAAGCGGAGCAGATCTTCACCGACCTCATGGGCGACAAAGTGGAAGCTCGCAAGCAGTACATCTTCGAGTACGCCAAGTCCGTAAAAAGTCTCGATCTCTAAGCCGCTTCCTTTAAAGGCCCGTTAGGCAGGCGGGGCCTTAGCGCGGCCGAGAGGTATAAGCTCCACCAGAGCTTCACGTGCGCAAAGGTCTCGCGATCGGCCTGGTGGCCGCAACCATCATCATCTCCCTCGCGGTCGCGGCGCGCCACGAGTTGTTGCGCTATGTTCTCCAAGGAGGCGCCGGGTTAGCGACCGGGTACGCCGTTCATATCGGGTCGCTGCAGGTAGGGTCCGACAGTGCGACGCTCGCCGACGTTACGGTCGGCGATCCAACCACACCGCTGCTGAGGGCGCGACGTATCGCCATCGGGTACTCGCTGCGCGATCTGCTCCCCGGAAGCAGCCATCGTTTCGGCTTGCGCACGCTCGAGGTCGACGGCGCGACGATAACGCTGATTCGTTACCGCGACGGAAGCTTCAACGTCAAACTTCCGAATGCCGCCGCTCCCCCGCCGCAGCGAGCCAACAGCGTTCCGTTGCGGTTCACGCTACGCGTGCGCGACTTTGCAGCCGAGCTGCGAGAGCCGTCGGCGTACGATCCAAGCGCAAAGAGTCTCCGTATCGCCGGCGTCGCGCTTGATGGTTCGGTCGACACAGCCGCCGTCACGAAATATCGCCTTACGGGCGCCTTCGAAGAGGCGCGACCCGAACCGTTTCGTGTCGACGGTAAAGTGGATGCCGTCAACGGCTATGCGATGCACCACGCGCGCGCAGCCGTATTCCCCGCTCGTGCGCTCGCAAACTATTTTGCGGATACGCCTGCCGTTCGGATCCAAGGCGGTGAGGCGCTGAACTTCGATGCCCGGCTCTACGCGCTCGGCTTTACGGCCGAGACTCCGCCTGCGTATCACGCCAGCCTGAGCCTTGACGTTCGCAACGCGCGGCTTGCACTCCAGACGCTTGCGACGCCGGTCGAAGGGCTGCGGGCGCATGTAGAACTCGTCGACACCACGTTCTTCGTGCGCGATGCGACCGCCATGCTTGGCGGCCTTCCGCTGCACATCGACGGAGGCGCGTACGATTTTACGGCCGCGCTCACCGGCCGCGCGCGACTGCGCGTCGCCGTGCGTGGGAAGGGCGATCTCTCGACGCTGCGGCGAACGTTCACGTTCGCGCGCGATCAGGCGATCTCGGGGCCGGCGCAATTAGGAGTTCTGGTGAACGGCGCGATCGACGACCCCGTGATCATCGCACATATCACGGCGCCGCACGCGCGGTATCAGGCGCTGCCATTCAACGACCTCAGCGCGCGTGTCGTCTACCACTCAAACGTGGTCGCGCTCGCGCCGGTAAGCGTAACGTACGCAGGACTTCGGTTGGGTGTCGACGGCACGATGCAAATTGGAGAGCACCTGCATTCGCAGTTTGCGCTTCACGTCACCGGCTCGGCGAACCGCCTGCCATACCTCGACGAGATGCTCGGCAACGAACCGTTCGTCATTGATGCGGCGGCCACCGGAAACGATTTGCTCTTTCGAGTTGTCGGCAGCGCGGCGTCCGCGCGCAGCGTGTCGCGTCTTGCCGCGCTGTACGAGATGAATTCGAATGGCACGGCCGTCGTTTCGCCGTTTTGGTTCCATACCGAACGCGGCGATTTCGACGGTGGTTACGTGCTGGATCGCCCGCGCGCCACGAGCGGATTCTGGATGCTCGCCAAGGGCCTTCGCATGCGCGCCACGAGCTATAAGGCCTTTCCAGGAATCGCGCTTCCCGTCGTGCCCCCGATCGATGCGCGCTCGGTCGACATGACGCTCGCCGGCGGCGGTGCGGGAAGTTCGATCGTTATGGCCGGGCTTCTCGGCGGCACCGATGCAACGGTTTCCGGGGTTACGTTCAACCGCGTCGATGCGGCGTTCGGGGGAACGATGCAGAGTGCGGCGGTCAATCGATTGGGCGCGTCGGGTCCGTGGGGCCGTTTCGAAGGCCACGGAGGGTTTTCGTCCCAGCGGTTCGTCGCGTTCGGGAATTACCGCGGCAGCTTTGAAGGGCTTGCGCCGTTTCTCGGCACCGACATCTCCGGGCACGGCCCGATTGCCGGCACCGTGGGTGTCGGCGTCGAGCCGCAGCGCATTATCGTGCAGGGCGTCAATCTGTCGATGCCGGGCTCGACGTTGCGCGGTGTTCCGATCGATCGCGCCAGCTTGACGCTGGCGATTGTCGGGGATCGTCTGCGAATCTACACCGCCAACGCGCATGCGGCCGGCGGCGACGTGGTTGCAGCTGGAACGTTTGCCCTCACGCCTTCAGCGGCACTGCACGGTTCGAATTCGGTAGCGCTCGTCGCGAAGCAGTTGAAAGCGGCGCAGCTGCGCGGCATTGGCCTGCCGCTCGACGCCGGAACGCTATCGGCGGCAGGTAATTTAGCTGCGGGCTCGCCGATTCCGACGTTCGACGGCGCGGTTGCCATTAATGGCGGGCGACTCGCAAACTTTCCGTTGAGTGGAAACGGTAACGTTCGTGTCGCCGGCAATGCGGTGTCGCTGCGCCGAATCCTGGGCGCGCTCGGCAGCACATACGCAAACGTCAACGGTACGATCGGCGATCTAACGTCGGGTGCACCGGCGTACGCGCTCGACGCAACGGTCGCTGCCGCGCAGATCGCGCCGGCGCTGCACACGTTCGGGCTTTCCAACTACATGACCGACGGAACGTTCAACGCACAGCTTCACATCGCCGGGAGAAGCACGGTACCCAACGTCACCGGACACGTCGGCGTACCCGCGGGAAATGTGAATGGTTTGCCTTTCATCGACGGAAGCGCAATGCTTTCCGCAGATCCGCTGGGCGTTTCGATGCAGCGGGGTTTCGTGCTGGTCGGAACCACCGCGACCTCGTTTACGGCGGTTGCCCGGCCGAACGACAGCCTTATCGACGTCGATGCGCCGCACGCGCAGTTGAAAGACTTCAACAATTTCTTCGATACCGGCGACACGCTGGATGGGAGTGGAAGCGTTCGGCTCACTGCGTCGGCGCACGACGACCGCATTACCTCGAACGGTAGCATCGCCGTACGAGCATTTCGCTACCGCAACCTACCGATCGGCGACACCAATGCCGTCTGGTCGAGCGAGCCGAGCGGTATTCGCGGCTCTCTTGCCGTCGGGGGCGGCGAAGGGATGTTGCACGCACGAGGCTCGATCGGGTTGACGCCGTCTTCCGCATGGCAGTCGACGCTGATGCATTCGCGCTACGATCTCACCGGCAATATCGAAGCATTGAATCTCTCGTTGTGGCTTCCCGCGCTCGGTTTGCAGGCGCTTCCGAT
>JAFAOZ010000099.1 GCA_019247395.1 Vulcanimicrobiota bacterium
CAAGCTTATGCTGCAGATCTTCAAGCAAGTTGATGACCTGCGCCTGAATCGAAACGTCGAGCGCGGAAACCGGCTCATCGCACACAATGAATTTCGGATCGACAGCGAGCGCGCGCGCTATTCCGACGCGCTGGCGTTGACCGCCGGAAAACTCGTGCGGATATCGGTTCGCGTGATACGGCTGGAGACCAACGAGCTTGAGCAGCTCCTGAACGCGCTCATCGATCTGCCCGGCGGCGGCCATGCCGTGGATTCGCAGCGGCTCGGAGATGATTTCGCGGATCGTCATGCGCGGATTGAGCGATGCGAACGGGTCCTGAAAAATGATCTGCATCGAGCCCCGAAGGCGACGAACTTCGCTCCGATTCATGCCCAAAACGCTGCGCCCCTCGAAGCGAATGTCGCCCTTGGTAGCGGGTAGCAAACGGAGCAGGAGCCGTCCGATGGTCGTCTTCCCGGAGCCCGACTCGCCGACGAGTCCGAGCGTCTCGCCCTCATTGATGCGAAACGACACGCCGTCCACAGCGCGCACGTCGGCAACGTGGCGCGACATCAGTCCGGCATGGATCGGGAAATATTTGAAAAGGTCGGTGGCCTCGACGAGCGCGCCGTTGTTCATTTATGTATGACTGCCGGCGGGCGCCGTCGGGAAGTTTTGCGCCTCGGCCGGACGCTGGTCACGTGCGCGTTCGTCATAGAGATAGCACCGCGCAACGTGGCCCGCACCGAAATCGTAGAGCGGTACCGGATTGTCGCAGATCGGCATACGGTACGTACAGCGCCGGGCAAAGGCGCAACCCGGCGGGAGCCGCAGCAGGTTCGGCGGCTGCCCGGGAATCGGCTCGAGACGCCGGTGCTCGCTCTCGTCGAGCCGCGGCAGCGACGCCAGCAGGCCCTGCGTATACGGCATGCGCGGCTCGCTGAAGATTTGCTCGGCCGTTCCGTATTCGACCATATTTCCGCCGTACATCACCATCACGTTGCGGCAGAACTCGGCGACAACGCCTAAATCATGCGTGATCAGAATGATGGCCGCGCCGGTTTCGCGTTGGAGGTCGTCCATAAGCTCGAGCACCTGCGCCTGAATCGTGACGTCGAGCGCCGTCGTAGGCTCGTCGGCGATCAGCAGCTGCGGATTGCACGAGAGCGCCATCGCGATCATCACGCGCTGACGCATACCGCCGGAGAACTGATGCGGATAGTCGCCGAGCCGTTTTTCGGCGAGCGGAATGCGAACTTTATTGAGCATTTCGATCGCGCGATCGCGCGCTTCCCGGTTCCCCAAGCCCAGATGCAGACGAACCGCTTCGGAGATCTGCTCGCCGATGGTGAGCACCGGATTGAGCGAGGTCATTGGGTCCTGGAAGATCATCGCGATCTTATAGCCGCGAATTCGCCGCATTTCGGCTTCGCTCTTATCGGGCAAATTTTCGCCGTTGAAAGCGATGCGATCGGCGGTAACCGTCGCCGTTCGGCCCAAGAGGCGCATGATCGAAAGCGCCGTCACCGATTTGCCGGAACCGGACTCGCCGACTATTCCAAGCGTTTCGCCGGCGTCGAGCTTAAACGAAAGTCCGTTGACCGCGGTGACCGGCCCATCTTCCGTTCGGAAAGTGGTCTTGAGATTCTCGACCTCGAGGAGCGGCAACGCGCCTGAGTCCTATATCCCAGTCAGCGAGAGCACGAAAGCGGAAGCGACGAAGACGACGGCCGCAACGCCGGTCCACCGTTTGAGCAGCTCCTCCGCGCCAAGCCGTCCACGATACGACGATTCGACGCGACCGCCGATCGAGCCGGTCAACCCTTCTTGCTTCGTCGTCTGAATCGCCAGCAAAAAGATCAGCGCGATTGCGGCGATGATGAAAATGCCCGCGATTCCGTGGGTCAGCCAGGGCAGGTGCTGCGAGAACCAAGTGGTTGGAGCAGGCTGCGGAACGACCGGCGGCGCGGCAGGGAGAGGCGAGGACGCGGCGGCGCCACGCGGCAACGGCGAGGCCGCGGCCGCGGGTACGGCGTTCGCAGCGGCCGTAGCGACCATCAACAGGGGGTTCATTGCGGCATCCTCTCTACGACCGCATCGGCCGAACCGCCTGCAGCATGACAGTTTTAAGGAGGAGCGAACCAGGCGGGGTGCCCGAATCGCGGATGTACGGAGATCCGTTCGAGGCGATCGTTCCAATCAAGAAACGCGGCGTCTGGCGCGAACTGGCCCGCAGCCTCTCGACGATCTTCAATCCCTTTCTGACCGCGTTTGCGCTCTTCGCCATCCTCGCTCATGTCGGCGCTCGGGACACATTGGATTTCTGGCGCCTGCTCTTTATATCGACCTTCTTCGTCTCGATCGGGCCGATGCTGCACGTCTTTTGGCTCAACGCAACCGATCGGATCTCCGATCTCGACATGTCGCTGCGCGCCGAGCGCGAGCTGGTCTTTAGCGCATTCGTCGTCTTCGACGTTCTGGGCGTCGCGACGCTTTGGCTCATTCACGTGCCGCGTTTGATGATCGCGGCAATGCTCGGCTACACCGTCTCGACCCTCATCGTGCAATACATTACGCGTTACTGGAAGATTAGTACGCACGCGCTCGGCATTACGGCGCCGCTCGCGGCGCTGACGCTGCTGTACGGCCGCCAGCCGCTGCCGTTCCTGGTGTTAATTCCGATGGTCGGTTGGGCGCGCGTCTATCTCAAAGCGCATACGCTCGCGCAAGTTCTGGCGGGCGCCGCCCTTGCCGTCGCGACGACCGCCTTCTTCTTTTCGCTCTTCCACGTCGGGTTGCTCTCCGCGTCGCCGGCCCGCTAACTCTCGTGGAGTTCGACGCGATCGTCATCGGCGCAGGCGCGGCGGGGCTGATGGCAGCACGCGAGCTTGCAGCCCGTTCGCTTCGAGTTGCGCTGGTCGAGGCACGCGACCGCGTCGGGGGCCGCGTCTGGACGCAGCCGACGTCGCTCGCGGCCGCGCCGGCCGAACTCGGTGCCGAGTTCATTCACGGGCCGGCCGTTGAAACGAAGACGCTGCTACGTGGTGCCGGCATGACGACAATCGAGCTCGGCGACGAATCTTGGACTCAGACGCCACGCGGACTCGAACCTTCGGAGACCGACTTTATCGCCGCTGCGAGTCTTTTTGAGGAAGCGCAAAGGCTAGCCGATGACGAGAGCGTCGACGACTTCCTAAAGCGTTTCGCAACCGATGAGACAAAACGTCCGCTTGCAGCGGCCGCTCGCGCGTTCGTGGAAGGCTTCGATGCAGCGGATCCGGCGATTGCGAGCGTGCGTGGAATCGCCGACGAGTGGCAGTCTGGTGCCGATGCAACCAGTGCGCGCCCCTGCGGAGGGTATCAGCCGCTGGTTGAGAGCCTGTTTAACGCTTGCACCGCCGCCGGCGCGCGCATCTTCCTTTCCACCATCGTTCGGCATATCGCGTGGGGGCCAAACGGGGTTGCAATCGACGTTCAGAGCGCCGCGCAGACGGTTCGAACGCTTCGCGCGCGAAACGCGATCGTTACGCTGCCGGTCGGCGTCCTGCGCAGCACGGATGCCGCAGGCGTGACGTTTGAGCCTCGCCTCCCGCAATCGAAGCGCGACGCGCTCGAACGTATCGAGATGGGGCACGTAGTGAAGGTTGCGCTCGAGTTTCGAAGCGCTTTTTGGGAACGAATCCATGGTGGGCGATATGGCGAAGCGGCCTTCTTCCGCAGTGAAACTTCGGCGTTCCCCGCATATTGGACGCAGTTTCCCCTCCGCACCGAGCTCGTGCTCGCATGGGCCGGCGGCCCGAAGGCGACTGCGCTTATGCATGAAGGTCGCGATGCGCTCATCAAACGCGCGTTGAATGGCTTCGGGGAACTCTTCGGCGAGCCGGAGCTTGCGCGCAGTGAATTCAAAACCGCCTACACGCACGACTGGAACGGCGACCCGTTCTCCCGCGGCGCCTACAGCTATCTCACCGTCGGCGCCGCCGATGCGCGCCGCGTGCTGGGAGTTCCGATTGAGGAGACGCTCTTTTTCGCGGGAGAGGCGACCTCCACAGACGGTCAAGGCGGAACCGTGAACGGCGCCCTTCAGACCGGGCAGCGCGCCGCGGCGGAACTCCTCGATGCTTGAAAGTACGCCGTCGCTGCTCGGCCCGTGGTCGAGCTTTTACGTCATGACGGGCCCCTCCGCCGCCGCCCTGGTCGGCCTGATGTTCGTGGTCATCACCTTAACGTCGAGTCGCGATCTTTCAACGGTGAGCGACATCGAAACGCGCCGTGCCGGCATTGCGAATTTCAGTACGCCGACCGTCGTGCATCTCGCCGCCGCGCTCTTTGTTTCAGCGATTTTGGTCGCGCCTTGGAAAGCTTTTTTCCTACCCGCGCTTTCCGTTGGACTCGTCGGTCTCTATGGCTTCGCCTATTGCCTGCGCATCGTTTATCGCGCACGGATGCTGCGCAGATATCAGGCAGACACCGAGGATTGGACTTGGTACTGGATTCTGCCGCTATTGGCGTACGTCGCAATGGTCGCGGCGACCATTGCACTGCATTGGATTCCGAGGATCGCGCTCTTTGGCATTGGCGGCGGAGTGCTGCTCTTGCTGCTCGTCGGGATTCACAATGCCTGGGACATCGTGACCTATGTCACCGTGGACCTCGAGGAGTCAGCGGGAGGCGGGCACGAGAATACCGACGCGCGCTAGGCTCGCCCGAAAAGCGACTTCATCACCGCTTGTCACGTATTCCGTTCTTCCAGCGCCCTGCGCTCGCGTTCCGAGCAGCAGCTCGGCGCGCTGGGCCTGCATGAGCGCGGGATCCACGAGCGCGACGTCGTTCCCGAGCACCGCGCGGAAGTGACTGTCGAGCATGGGATAATGGGTGCATCCGTAGACGACCGCGTCGAGATCGAGCGGCAGATGCGCGCAGACCTCTTCAACCGCCGCGCGCGGCTCGTCGCCTAAAAGCGCGCCGGCCTCGACGAGCGGCACGAGTGCCGGTGCAGGCACTTCGACGACGTCGATGCCGCCGACGCGCGCGCGCAGCGTCCGCCCGTACGAGCCCGCGCCGACCGTTGCGGCCGTTGCGACGACGCCGACTCGCGCAAAGCCTCCGCGTTCCACCGCCATCGCGGCCGATTCGATCAGATCGAGGATCGGTACGCGAGAGGCGGGCCAACCGTAGCGTTCCGCAATCGCGCACGACGTATTGCAGGCCATCACGATCGCATCGACGCCGTACTGCTCGAAGCGATCGAGATTCGCACGAAGCAGCTGCAGCAGCTCTCCGTGCGTGCGATCGCCGTACGGCACGTGCGCCTGATCGGCGAAAAAGACGAGATCCGCTGCGGGCATTTGCTCGCGGATCCGCGCGAGCACGGTGAGGCCACCGAGTCCCGAATCGAAGAGCCCGATCACTGTGCGCCCTGGTTGGAAGCCGGGTAGGCCCGCGTGTACTGGCCGATGCCGTCGGCAATCTCCTGCGCGACTTTCTGACGCCACGCGGCGGATGCCAGCAGCGCGTAATCGGTTGGGTTGGTCAGAAATGCCGTTTCGATCAGCACCGCAGGCATGCGCGTATGATAGGTGACGTAGTAATGTGCTTTGATCACGCCGTCGTCTTTGGTACCGTCTTGCGCCAGCTGCGCTTCAATCATATGACCGAGCGGTACGTCTTCGGGCTTCGAGATATAGCACGTCGTACCGGACGGACCGGAATTGATGAACGCATTGGCGTGGACGCTCACGAAGAGCCTGGCTCCTGCTTTATTGGCAACGTCCACACGGGCTTGCAGCTCGTCATGCGCGGAATCGTTCGGCGCGTACACGTCCACGTCGGCCTCGCGCGTCAGCTTCACTTCCCAGCCGCGCGCGACCAATATGTCGCGAAGACGCCTTGCCATGTCGAGCGTAAGGTCGGCTTCCTTCAATCCGCCGTGCTCGGTTCCCGAATCGCTGCCGCCGTGCCCGGGGTCGATCACGATGAGCCGCGGATTCGCCGGCACGTAGCTGCTGCGCGGGCCGAACTTCCAGCCGCCGGTGTCTGTCGTGCCGTTATCCGCCGGCGCGTTGTCGGCGGGCGCCGGGGTAACGGGCGCCGGATTCTGTTCGCCGCTCGAAACGATGCTTCCGATCGTTCCGCTTCCCGATCGTGCTGCATCGTCGCTCACTGCGTCGTTGCCTACTTGGATCTGAAGACCGTTCGAGGACGGCGAGACGGTAATCGCGTTTGACTGCCCCAACGTGAGCGCAACCCGCACCGTCGCCGCGTCGATTTGTCGCGCGCGCATCGAAATCACCGGGCTCGGCGCGGCTTGGTCGATGGGCGGACCCTGCAGCTGCGCGTTCTTGACGTCAACCCAAAAGCGATTGTCGGGATCGCGCAACCGGTGCCATGTGAAGGACGCATTTCCGTTCACCGCGACCGTGACGATCACACCGGAATCGGAGGCCTGCGAGCTGACGCTCGTAACGATTGCCGGCCCACTCGCGTTTGCTTCCGACGCGTTGCCGGCGTTCTCCGTTCCGGATGGCTCCGGTTCGGGTGTCGGTGATTCCTCGGCGACGCTCTGCGGCGATGCCTTACCTGCCGTGACCGCGAGCACGACGTCGCGTTCGCCGTTATTTTGAGGAGCGCGCGCTGCCGCGCCGGGCGCAAGCGCGACGATAACGGTGGTGACCGGAGCGCGAACCGTGCCGCTCGCAGTGACTTGCACCGAGCGCACCCCGCCGGTGTTGATTTGCCGCGTACCGACAAGCGCCGTTCCGACGCCGTCGAACGCGTACGTCACCGCCGACGCGCTTTGCGCGATGACGCGCGGATGCAGCGGTGCGCCGCCATGCGCCAATAACGTGACGCGATCGCGCAACGCGCGCACCTCCAGGCTTGCCAGCTGCGGCTGCAGCACCTTTGTCGCGCCGTCCTCACGCAGCGCAAGATCGAGACCGCGTAAGACTTCGTTGAGCGGCAGATACGCTTCGTTGCCGCGCTGATACGGCGCAAAAGCGGCTTGCAGCACGATGGGGCCGATATCGTACCGGCGGTCCCCAATTGCAAAGCTCACGACGGTCGGTACCGACGTCGTAATCAGCACGTATCGCTCGCCGGGCTTCCACGTCAGCACGGCATCGGTGCTGCGCAACAGCGCCGCAAAGCCTGGATCGCCGACGCCAATTGCCGGCGCGCCGCCTTTGGAATCGACGTGCGAGAAGCGAATGGACTGCCCTTGATAGACCACCGTGAGCGGTGCATCGGCGCGTGCCGGCGCCGCACTGAGTATCGCGAAGAGCGCCGCCGCGGCTAGGCTACCAATCGGAGCGGCGAAGCGGCTGGTCAAGTTCAAGATGTCCTCCGGGTAGCGTCTCCAGTCGGCTTCCGTCGACCGTTACTTGCACGGCGTCGATGCCGGGCAGACCGGTCACGGTATAAACGAGCGCTTTGAACTCGCCGTTTTCGCCGAACGATCCGCCCGCCTGCGTTTCGACGTCTTTCGACAGATCGACCGTCGCGGTCGCCCCGTCGATCGCGACGCTGCGCACGTGCGTTCCGGGCGGAAACCGAATCGCGTTTACGTCGCTGGGCGGTCCTGTGACGGCTTCAACCGCGGCATAGAGGGCTTCATTGTGGAGGTGCTCCGCGGCGCTTTCTCCCGGGGCGCGCGGACGCATAGAGACGCGTATGACTCCGAGCGACGTGCCATCGAGCTTCGTATGGTAAACGGCAATCGTCTCGCCGTTTGCGGCGCGCCGCGAATGAACGTACCAATATGCCGCTGCAACGATGACCAACAGTGCGACGAGCAGGGGAAATCGCGGCGATCTCACGTCGGCACGAATCCTTCGCGAAGGTCGCCGGAAATACCCCTGTCGAAGGCGCGCACGTGAGCGGCGCATGGCGGTGAAGTGGCTGGAAAAAACGATCGCACGCGAACGCCGCGCGCTCGAGCGAGCGCGCAAGCGTTTTGTCGCCAAACCGAATGAGAAGCGCCTGCACGACGTTCGTACGACGGGGCGCCGTTTTCGATCGCTGCTCGAAGATGTGGCAAGTCTTGCGAAGTCCGCGCGCCTCCGCCGGCGCGTAAAGCGTGCCGCCGCCGCGACCGATGCGGCGCGTGACGCGACGATCATCCTACGACTGCTCGAAAGCAGCGTCGACGAAGGCGAAGGGGCGCTCGCGCAACCGCTGCTCGAGCGGCTGCGCGAGCAGGAACGGATGGCGACCCGAGATGCGTGCAAAGCTTTGACGCGCATGCGGTTCCCGTCGTAACGTGAAACCGGAACGCGTCGATTTGCGCGGGGTCGAAAACGTCGACGAGCTCGTCGAGCGGGTTCTGCAGACGCGCCTGCGCGAGGCCCGCGAATTGGCAATCGGTTTGCAAGTCCGCGATAAGCAAAGTCTTCACGACTTTCGTATCGCCTGTAAGCGTCTGCGGTACGCGCTCGAGCGTTTTCAGGGGCTCGAGCCTTCGCTCGAGCAGATCGCCGAGCGACTGGCGCTGCTTCAGGATGCGCTCGGTGAAGCGCACGATCGCGACGTCTTGCTCACCATTCTTCCTCCGACGATGCCTGCCACCGAGCGACGATTGCAGAGCGAGCGGTCGGAACTCGTCGAGCGCGCCGCTGCGCTCTGGCGCGAGCTCGAGCAGATGATGCGAGCGCTCGATTCTCATCGTACTTAAACGATGCTTTAATCGCTCTCCCCGCGAGCCGTAGGCCCGACGGTGGTAAGTAAAAAGCATGATGAACCTTCGAAATCTTCTGCTCGCTTTATCGCTCGGGGGAGCGATCGCTGCCGGCGCAGTGATCCCCGCAGCGGCACAGGTCTACGGCGGCATCTACGTGCAAACCGCACCTCCGGCGCCGATATATGAAACGGTTCCCGCGGCACCGGGCCCGGGTTACTACTGGGTGCCGGGATACTGGACTTGGAACGGTTATCGGTACGTCTGGCGTCATGGTTACTACGCGAACCCGCCGTACGCGGGCGGCGTATGGCGTCCGGGACATTGGGCGCACGGCCCGTACGGCTGGTATTGGAAGCCGGGCCACTGGGGTCGCCCGTATTAATCGATAAATAAAACGTAGTCACGCGATCGCCCACCGTTTGTCACCCTAGCTTGTCGAAGGGGCATAACGGTGGGCGATTTTCGTATTGTCGTTGAAAGCCGCGCTTGATGCAGCTTCGCCGTGCGCTCGGCTTGGGTGACGTCAT
>JAFAOZ010000031.1 GCA_019247395.1 Vulcanimicrobiota bacterium
GAATTCTCTACGAAATCTTTCCATACGAGCTCTTTGGGGTTGCGGAATATTTCGACCGCGGTTTCAAGATGGCGCGCATCGCCGTCTTCTCAAAATCGGCGCACGTGCTCAAGATTCCGTGGGACGTCGTTTCGCGCATTGCGGAGCGCTATCCGCAGCTGACCATTGCGCTGGGGATCGTCATGGCACAGCGAATCCGTCTCTTAGCCGATGCCCTCGCGGTGCAAGGGTCGTTGCCAATCCTCGGACGAATCGCGCGCGTGCTGCTTCCCTATGCGATGCCCGAACGCGGATTAGTCCCCGCTTCGGCAGCGCTCTCGACGATCACACAATCGCAGATTGCGGCTGCCGGCGGAACGGTGAAAGAAGTCGCCGCCCGCGCCATTGCCGAACTCGAGTCGCGCAACGCGCTGCAGCGCGAACACGGACATATCCGTTATCTCGATCGCGAAGTATTGCTGGAGCTCATCCAGGACGTAAGCTAGAGAACCCGGTGTACGGATGCAGCACCGGCGGCAATTCTACCGAGCCGTCGGCGCGCTGAAAGTTTTCAAGAATAGCAATCAGCGTTCGGCCGATCGCGAGCCCCGAGCCGTTGAGCGTGTGCACGAACTCGGGTCTACCGGCCACCTCGCGACGAAAACGGATCGATCCACGGCGCGCCTGAAAGTCGGTGCAGTTCGAACACGAACTGATCTCGCGGTACGACGCGCTGCTCGGCACCCACACTTCAATGTCGTAGGTTTTTGAAGAGTTGAAACTGGTGTCCCCGGCGCAGAGCGCGACAACACGGTGCGGCAGCCCCAGCTCGCGCAGCAACGATTCCGCATCGCCGGTGAGCGTTTCGAGGTTTTCAAAAGAATGCTCCGGCGCCGTAAGCCACACCAGCTCGACCTTTTCGAATTGATGCTGGCGCATCAAGCCGCGCGTGTCTTTCCCGGCCGCGCCGGCTTCTTTTCGAAAGCAGGCGGTACCGGCCGCGTACTTCAGCGGAAGCTCTGCGGATTCGAGAATCTCGTCGCTGCGCAGCGCGGTGAGCGGTACCTCCGCCGTCGGGATCATGAACAAGTCGGTGCCCGAATCGGCGAACATTGCGTCCGAGAACTTGCTCAGCTGTCCGGTCGACCACATCGTTTCGCGCGAAACGAGCAACGGCGGCGCGATTTCAACGTAGCCTCGCGCTGCGGCGCGATCGAGAAAGAACGTCTGGAGCGCTCGCGCGAGCCGCGCACCATCACCGTGCAGCACCGAGAAGCGGCTTCCCGAGAGTTTTGCGGCGCGTCCGAAATCGAGTATCCCCAAACGTTCTCCAAGCTCCCAGTGCGGCTTGGGTTCGAACGCGAGTGCGGGCGGCTCGCCCCATCGGCGCAACTCGACGTTGGCGCTTTCATCGGTACCGTCGGGAACTGAATCGTCGAGGAGGTTCGGCATCTGCTCAAGCAGCGCACGCAGCGGCGACGCCGGGTCGGAGACCGAAATGGATCGCGCGGTTTCTTCGAGCGTTCCGATGCGTTGTGCGAGCTCTGAAAGCTGCGGCTTTACCTCGCGCGCGGCAGCCGCTTTATCCGTCGCTTCGGCAATCGCTGCGGTAAGGCGGTTCTTTTCGGCTTTCGCTCGCTCGACGGCGGTGAGTGCTGAGCGGTACTCCTCGTCGTAGCGCAGAACCTCGTCGACCGGCGAAGGGTCGAGCCCGCGGCGACGCAGTGAGCGTCGCACGCGGTCCGGATCGCGCCGAATCAAAGCAATGTCGAGCATGGAGAAACGCGCCCTTATGCAGTCCGTAAATCCAGTCCTACCGGGCGAGGGATTTACGGTGGAGCGTTTATTGCCGCCGCGCCAAGCGATTGTGGCTTTTCTTTCGCGCGTCACGATCCAGCCGATGCCGGTCGAGCAGGTCTCGCTCGACGCTGCGCTCGGACGCGTACTCGCCGAATCGATCGTCGCCGGCCACGATTATCCCCCGGCGCCGCGCGCCATGATGGACGGCTTTGCCCTGCGCGCCGATGCGACGCCCGGCGAATTCGAAATTATCGACGACATTCGTATGGGGTCGCCGTCCCCAGTTTCATTATCGTCCGCAACGGCGTCGCGCATTCCGACCGGCGGTTTGCTTCCCAACGGCGCCGATGCCGTCGTCGCGGTCGAGGAGACGCGCAGCGACGGCGTGCGCGTGACGGTTTCCAGCGCGGTCGCGGCCGGCGAAAACGTCGCAGAGCCCGGCGGCGACATGCGCGAAGGTGACGTCGTCCTTCCTGCCCATCGGCGAATCCGGGCGGCCGAAATCGGCGTGCTCGCGACCTTGGGCGTCACGCGCGTTCCCGTCTTTCGCAAGCCGGTCGTTGCGGTCTTTTCCAGCGGTGACGAAATCGTCGAACCCGACGCGCAACCGAAGCTCGGGCAGATTCGCGACTCGAACCGGTACGCGGTCGCTGCGTCGTTACGCGCAATGGGCGCGAACCCGCGGCACTATCCAACGCTTCGCGACGAAGCGCCCGAATTCGAAACTTCGCTCGCGGCTGCGATACGCGAATGCGATGCGGTCGTTGTTACGGGAGGCTCCTCGGTCGGGGAGCGCGACCGGCTTCCGCGCGCGGTTGCTGCAATCGCGAACCCCGGCATTATCGTCCACGGCTTGCGCATTAAACCCGGAAAGCCGACCCTGTTGGGCGCAGCCGGCCGTAAGCCGATCATTGGATTGCCGGGTAATCCCGCGTCGGCCTTGCTGGTATTGGAAGCCGTCGCTGCGCCCATCTTCGCGGCACTTTGCGGTGCACGGGTCGTGCCGGCGACGGTGCACGCGCGGCTTGCCGAGACGGCGCGTAGTCGTGCCGGCTGGACATGGCACATCCCAGTGCGCTTACATGAGGAAGGCAGCGTCGCGGCCGCCTACCCGCTCGCCGTCCGCTCGTTTTCGGTAAGTCTCGCGGCGCGCGCCGACGGTTACATCGTCATGGAAGAGCGTGATGAAGCGTGGCCGGCGGGGACTCCGGTGACCGTCGTGCGCTTTCTCGAGGGCAACGCGTGATTCACCCGGCTCCGGCCATCGAAGCGATACCGAAGACGACGCCGTTCGTCGGACCCGAGCAGCTCATGCGCGAAACGCATCAGCACACGCTGGTGCGGCTCGGCGCCAATGAGAGCGCCTTTGGCCCGTCACCCAAAGCCGTTGCCGCGATGGCACAAGAGCTGCCGAGGCTCTCGTGGTACGGCGACCCCGAATCGCTCGAACTTCGCGACGCGCTCGCGGAAAAACACGCGTGCGATCCGTCCCAGATCGTCGTCGGCTCGGGTATCGACGAGCTCATGGGGCTTGCCGTACGGGCGTTCGTCGCGCCGGGAGATGCGGCGCTCGCGACGACCGGGACCTATCCCACCTTTGCTTATCACGTCGCCGGCTACGGCGCGCGCCTGATCGAGGTCGCGTATCGTGATGACGGTACACCCGACTGCAACGCACTCGTCGACGTCGCGCGAAAGGCGATGCCGTCGATCGTCTATCTTGCGAATCCGGACAATCCCAGCGGACGCTTTATCCGTCGAGCCGAGATCGAGGCGTTCTATAATGCATTGCCGCACGATACGCTGCTGCTGCTCGACGAGGCGTACGCCGATTTCGTCGACGAGCGCGAGCTGCTTTCAGACGTGTTCGAAGACCGTCTCATCCGGTTGCGAACGTTTTCCAAGGCATACGGCATGGCCGGTGCCAGAATTGGTTATGCTCTAACGACCCAGCGCAACGTCGCGACCTTTCAAAAAATCCGGCTCCAT
>JAFAOZ010000334.1 GCA_019247395.1 Vulcanimicrobiota bacterium
AACATGTAGTCGCCGGACACGAATGCTTCGCCGAGCAGCGGACGCGGGGTCGGCGGCGGCGGCGGAGGCGGTGGGGGAGCGGCCGACGGCGGCGGCGGCGGCGGGGCCGGCGGCGGCGTTGCCGGGATGTACCGGACAACGACAATATGCCGATCGGGTACCCACTGCACGTATGCGCCCATGCCTTCCGAAATGACGCGGACCGGCACGAGCACGGCGCCCTGATAGATCATCGGCGGCACGTCCAGCGGACGAGACTCGCCGTTGATGATAACCTCGGGCTTTCCGACGGTCACTTTGACCTCGGCGCCCGGCTTTGAAACCGTTGCGGTTTGACTCCCCGCATCCCATGCGACGGTCGCGCCCATTTGCTCGAACATCGAGCGCAGCGGGATCAAGATCGTCCCGCCCTTGACGAGTGCGGCCAGCACGCGACCCTGTCTGAGGACGTCGGGTCTTGAGTAGACGTGATGGTCGTTGTAGAGGATCGGATACTGACCCGACGGCGGCGATCCAAAATCCGCCGCCGGGGGCGCTCCAGCTTGGGCGACGCCGTTTCCATTGTTTCCTTGCGCCGCGATTGACGGAGCGGCCAACGCAGTGAGCCCGCAGAGTGTCATGACCACCGCTGCGAGTACTCCGGTGCTCAGTCGTTTCACTAGGACCTCCCTTATATGAACTACAAGCGGCCGAGCGGCCGCCAAGCGAACTGCTCGCTCAGGCACCAGGATACTCGCTATTGCCCCTCCAGGCAACCGGACGACCGCTCAGCCAACTCTCAAAAAGAAACCCAAGGCCGCACTGCCGCCCAGGCAATGCAACTTAGACGGAGCGACTAGCCGATGAGGCTGCGCGGTAGGCGCCACAGCCAAATCACGCCGACAAGCGTTTCCGCTAATGCCAAGGCAAAAGCCGCCCGGGGAGCGACCGCCGCGGCCGCAAGCGAAAAGTGCGCCAGCATCCAGGTCGTCAAGGCCGGGGGAACGATCTGCGGCAGAACGATCGCGAGGTTCCAAACGCCCATTGCCGCGGCCATCGCTCCCGCGGGAAGCACACGACAAGCAATCGCCCAATCGGCTACGAGAAAGACGCCCCATCCAATACCGGCCACGACGGTCGCCGCGACCGCACCCGCAAGTCCATGCGATACGATAAAGAGCAGTAGAGCGATGATGAATCCCGCGCCGCCTAAAGTGGCCACGAGGCGCTTATCGGTTCGGTCGCTCGGGCGCGCTGCGAGTGCCGCGCCCGCAGCCCCGACGATCGTGAAGCTCACGATGAGGATGCCTGTCGTCAATCGTGCGTTCGCGAGGGTCGCGGCTTGCAGCACGCCTTGAACGTAAAACAGCAGGTAGCCCAAGAGCGTATAGAATCCCACGTACACGAACGCGCGCGATAGAAAGAGGTCTACAAACGGTCGCGTCACACGCAACGGCGCCTGGGCCGGCGTTTCGCGCACCGGAATAGTGCGAGCGTGCGAAGACGTGACCGCGCACGTCACGAGCAGCAGGCCGCCTAAAACCGCGCCGAGCGCACGCGCGTTGGCGATAAAGCTCGCGGCGAGCGCACCGATCGCGTTACCTGCCGACTGGAGCGCCGCCATCCACGATGATGCGCGCCCGATGCGTTCCGTGGAAACAAAATCGGGAATGATCGCTTGATATGGACCGATCGCAACGTTGAGCGCAGCTTGCAGCGCAACGAACGAAACGATGAGTGCCGAGAAAGAGCGGGCGTTGTAAAAAAACGCGAGCGCCACGGCACCGCCCACCGCTCCCAGTACGTAAAACTCGACGCGGCGGCTCCGTTGCCGGCGCCGTGCGTCCGACCAAATTCCGATCAGGACCTGCACGACGGCAGCGGTGGCCGCGCCGGCCGTGGCGAGACGCCCATACGCGAGGAGCGCGTTACCCGTTGCCAGTTCGATCGTGCGCGCTTGGAGCGAGATGCCGAGCAGCGCACCCCATACGGCCTGAATTCCAAGCCAGAAGAGCGCGAGCTGAAGCGGGCTCGCCGCTCGAGATTCAGTCGTGCGAGCAGACATAGCGATATTCGACGGCGGTATCGACGTCGAATGCGAGCTCCGGAGCGCATCCGCGCAGCGCCTGAGCCGGAACCTGGAGCACGTGAAGTGCCATCGTTTCGAGGTCGGCGACGCGCAGCCGCCCCGAAAGAAAGCGAATGAGCACCGCCGGGCCGACCAGACTCGCCATGCGCCAGGGCTTTTTACGCGCTTCGAAAAAGCGCGTTGCGATCGATGCCAGTTTTTCCGTCGCGCCCTGCGGAATGGAGAAAATACCGCCGTTAACGACCCGCTCGCGACCTAAACGAATTCCAAATGGTGGCGCATCGGGAAAACGCGTGACGAATGCCGGATACTCCGCCAGCGCAACCGCAAGCGTGCCGTGCCCAACGCGTTGCAGAAAATCGTGCACCGCGCCGCCGGTCACGTACGGTAGATCGCTGGTGGCATAGATCAGCCGTTCGTCCGCGGGCCACGCGCGCAGCGCGCGCAGCAAATTCTCGCTGCCGGACGGGCTCTCTTCAACGAAACGATCGATCGTGGTAGAGCATGCGGCGCGCACTTCGTCGCCGCCGACGACGGCTATCTCGTCAACGCCTGCCGCGCGCAGCGCGCCGACCATTCGCGCGAGCATCGTTTCCCCGCGCACGGTCGCAAGCGCCTTTACGCGCGTTCCCGCGGCCTCCGCGAATTCGCCGTCGATGCGTCCCCCGGCGGTAATGACTGCCTTCATGCGCTCGTCCTTCGAGACCGCGCGGAGCCTGTCCTGAGCGAAGTCGAAGGGCACGCTCCTCAGGATGACCGAGACTACTTCTTGGCGAGGGTCTTTTTCTTACCGGCTACGGTACGCTTCGGACCTTTGCGCGTGCGAGCGTTGGTCTTCGTGCGCTGGCCGCGGACCGGGAGCCCGCGGCGGTGGCGAAGCCCGCGATAGCAGCCGATATCCATGAGCCGCTTGATGTTGCCCTGAACTTCGCGACGCAAGTCGCCTTCGACGCGCAGCTGTAGCGAGTCGATGGCGTCACGCAGTTTCTTTTCGTCCTCTTCACTCATCGCCTTGACGCGCAGATCCGGATCCACACCGGCAAAGGTGACGATCTTGCGCGCCGTCGGCACGCCGATGCCGTAGATATACGTCAGCGCGATCTCGATTCGCTTTTCACGCGGCAGATCGATACCAGCAATACGAGCCATAATTACCCCTGCACCTGTTTATGCTTGGCGTTAACTTCGCAGATCACGCGCACCTTGCCGTGGCGGCGAATGATCTTGCATTTTTCGCAAATTTTCTTTACTGATGGTCTTACTTTCATTCTATTTATACCTATAGGTTATTCTGCCGTGCGTCAAATCGTAGGGCGAAAGCTCGACGAGGACCCGGTCCCCCGGCAGAATACGGATGTAGTGCATCCGGATTTTGCCGGAAACGTGCGCGAGCACGCGATGGCCGCTGGTAAGCTCGACGCGGAACATCGCGTTCGGAAGCGGTTCCACGATGGTGCCCTCCACCTCGATCGCCTCTTCCTTGGGCGTTGCCGTTTTTGCGGCTTTCTCGGCCGAAGCTTTCTTTCCACGCGAAGGCCGGCCGCCACGCCTCCGCGCCATTACCAACCCGCCATACTACGCGATCGCCTCCCTGGTGGGGCGATAGCGCTCGAGGGCGGGATCCTCGGCGAAATCGCGCAGTGTGAGAATTTTCGGTCCGTCCTCCGTCAGCGCAATCGTATGCTCGAAGTGCGCTGCGAGCTTACCATCTGCCGTAACGACTGTCCAGCCGTCTGAAAGGATGCGAATCTTAGGGCCGGCCTGGGTGATCATGGGTTCGAGCGCCAGCACGAGGCCGGGGCGCAGCTCCATGCCCGTTCCAGGCTCGCCATAGTTGGGAACCTGAGGCTCCTCGTGCATTGCGCGACCGACGCCATGGCCGACCAGCTCGCGTACCACCCCGTAGCCGTGCTGCTCCGCATGTGCCTGAACCGCCGCGCCGATGTCGCCGACGTGGTTACCCCGCTTCATCTGTGCGATGCCGACCGTCAGGCATTCTTGCGTGACTTCGAGCAGCCGGCGCGCGTGTTGCGTGACATTGCCGATCGGAATCGTTACCGCGCTGTCGCTCACGTATCCGTCCAAGGTCGTCCCGATATCGATCGAGAGCAGATCGCCCTCGTGAAGCACGCGCGAGCCGGGAATACCGTGTACGACCTCCTCGTTGACCGACGCGCAGATCGAGCCCGGAAAACCGTTATATCCCTTGAAGGTCGGAATGCCGCCCCGTTCGCGAATGCCGCGCTCCGCCAGCGTATCGAGCTCCGCCGTGGTCATCCCCGCGCGTGCGACTTTCATCAGCTCCGTCAAGACGTGCGAGGTGATCTTTCCGCTGCGCCGCATGGCATCGATCTCACGCGCGGATTTGAGCGTAACCATTACTGGCGCGCGTGCTCCTTGCCGAGCGCCGCGGCAATTCGTTCCGCAACGTCGTGCATACTGGCAATTGCGTCGACCTCGACCAGCTTGCCGGCTTTGCGATAATACGAAACCAGCGGACGCGTTTGGCGTTCGTACACTTCTAAGCGCTTCTCAACGGTTTCGGAACGGTCGTCCTCGCGCTGGATCAGCTCCCCGCCGTCTTCGTCATCAATGCCCGCCACTTTGGGAGGATTGGTCAAGGCATTGTACGTGCGCCCCGTTCGGGGATTCGTCCAGCGTGCCGAAAGTCGCGCGACGAGCGACGGACGATCGATCGTAAAGAGCACCGCGGCGCCCAGCGGGGTGCGGCGACGCGTCAGCAGCGCATCGAGCGCCTCCGCCTGCGGAACGGTCCGGGGGAAGCCGTCCATCACAAATCCACCGGTGACCTGCCCGAGCTCGTGCTCGATCATTTTGATGACGAGGTCGTCGGGAACGAGCTGGCCGCGCTGCATGTATCCTTCGGCCTGCTTCCCGAGCTCCGTGCCGCGCGCCAAGTTCTCGCGCAGGATGTCTCCCGTCGAGATCTGTACGAGACCGAAACGGTCGTGCAACAAGCGGGCCTGCGTCCCTTTTCCGGCGCCCGGCGGCCCTAAGAAAACTACGCGCATGGTAGCCTGCGCACTAACGTTTGATGAAGCCTCGGTAGTCGCGCATCGCGAGGCGCGCCTCGATTTGGGTGATCGTATCGAGGGCGACGCCGACGACGATCAGCAACGACGTCGAACCGAGATAGAAGGTCGTCACCGAGAGGCCGCGCTGCACGGCTCCGGGCAGCACCGCTAGCAGGCCGAGATAAATGGCCGCCGCGGTCGTAATGCGCATCAGAATCTTGTTGAGATAGTCCACCGTCGGCTGCCCCGGCCGGATGCCGGGGATGAACGCGCCCGTCTTCTTGAGGTTGTCGGCGACGTCGCGCGTATTGAGCACGATCGAGCTATAGAAGAACGTGAAGACGACGACCAGCAAGAAATAGACGATGTTGTATAGCACGCCGTTGGGTGAGAACCACACGTTGAGCCACTGGGAGACGCCCTGCATCCCATGCTGGAACGCGGCCCAAAATCCGGTTCCGGTGACCGTGGCTTGACTGCGGCCGAACCACGAAAGCGCTTGCTGCGGCAAGAGCAGAATCGAGATCGCAAAAATGATCGAGATCACGCCGGCGTTGTTCAGGCGCAACGGAATATAGGTCGAACGTCCGGCGAACATCTTGCGCCCAACGACGCGGCGCGCTTGCTGAACCGGGACACGGCGCTGCCCTTGATAAAGAAAGACGATCGAGATGATCACCACGATCGCGACCGCGATATACAGCACGAGGTTGAGCACCGACTCCGCGCCCTGACTGGTCGACGAGAACGTCTGGGTGACGTACTGCGGGTATCGAAGCACGATGCCGATAAAGATAATCAGCGAGACGCCGTTGCCGATGCCCTTGTCGCTGATCTGTTCGCCAAGCCACATCAGGAACATCGTTCCGGCGATCATCGCGACAATCGCGTACAGCAAATACCACGTGCTCGTATCGTAAAAGACGCCCGAGCGCTCCATCGAGATCGCCATGAACGTCGCTTGCACCGTCGCCAAGACAATCGTGAGCCAGCGCGTATACTGGCTAATCTTCTTGCGGCCTTCCTCACCGCCGCGCTTAGCCATCTCCTCGAGCTGCGGCAAGACGACCGTCATCAGCTGCATGATGATGGATGCGTTGATATAGGGCGTGATGCCCATCGCGATGATCGACAGCTTCTGCAGCGCACCGCCCGAGAGGAACCCGAGCAAATTATAGAAGGCGCCGCTCTGCAGCACACGCTGCCATGCCGCCTGATTGACGTTGGGAAGCTGCACGTGGATCATGAAGACGAACCACGCGAAGGCGAAGAGCACGAAGAGAATGCGCTGGCGGATCTCGGGAACGAGCACCGCCGCGCGCAGGTTATTGAGCACTATTCTCCTTCTATGTGAGCGCCCGCCGCCGTCAGCGCTTCGCGCGCGCTTTGAGAGAAGACGACGTCACGCAGCCGTAAGCCCGAGGGCAACGGCGCGCCGGTGCCGGCGCCGAGAATCTTCACACCGTCGAGCAGCGCTTTCACGAAGCCGTGCTCTTTGAGCGAGTCGGGCGTAACTTCGATCGCCGGATCCCACTGCTCGAGATGCCGGAGATTGACGACGGCATAGCGGGTGCCGAAGTGGCCGCGATCGCGCGCCTTTTGCGAATAGCCGCGCCGGTGCGGCAAACGCCGCGCCCATGCCGTCTGACCGCCTTCGAACGCCGGCCCCTTGCCGCCGCCCGAGCGGACGGTCTGACCCTTGCCGCCTTCGCCGCCGGTTTTCACCATGCCCGAACCGTGACCGCGCCCAATACGCTGTCGCTTGGGCCGGCTGCCGGGCGCGGGTTTAAGCGCTCCCAGCTTCAGTAATTTTTTCTCTGCCATTGCTTTGTGCCGTGTAGATTTCCTTAACGCTCTTGCCGCGCATCGCCGCGACTTGTTCGGCGGTGCGCAGCGATTTCAGCGCCGAGACGGTTGCCATCACGACGTTGATCGGATTATTGGTACCGAGGCATTTCGTGAGAATGTCGTGGATGCCGGCGAGCTCGAGCACCGCTCGCATCGAGCCGCCCGCGATGACGCCGGTGCCCGGCGCCGCAGGTTTGAGAAGCACGGTGGCCGCGCCGACTTCGTGTCGAACCTCGTGCGGAATAGTACGCTCCACCATGGCAACGTTGACGAGGCTCTTGCGCGCCTGCTCGACGGCCTTGCGAATCGCTTCGGGCACTTCGCCGGCCTTGCCGATGGCATAGCCGACTTTTCCCTTGCGATCGCCGACGACGACCAGCGCGCTGAAACTGAAGCGCTTACCGCCTTTGACGACTTTGGCAACGCGGTTGACGCGTACCACGGTCTCTTCCAGGCCGCTGCCGTCGCGGTCTCGACCACCTCGATATTGCATTAAAAGTTTAGCCCCGCTTCGCGGGCCGCATCCGCGAGTGCTCGAACGCGGCCATGATATTTATAACCGCCGCGATCGAAAACCACGTCGGAGATTCCGGCCGCTTTCGCTTTCGCCGCAATCGCGCTTCCAACCGCCTTCGCCGCCTCGACGTTCGTCTTCGAGCCTAACGGACCGGCAACCGACGATTCCAGCGTCGATGCGGCCGCAATCGTGTGGCCGCGCGCGTCGTCGACGATCGTCGCGTAAACGTGGTGCAGGGAGCGGCGCACGCAAAGGCGCGGGCGCTCTTGGGTGCCGGAGACCTTTTTGCGGAGCCGAGAGTGGCGCGCGCGGCGCGCTTGCGCTTTCGTCGCCATTACTTCTTCGCAGCCTTTCCGGCCTTGCCGAGCTTCTTGCGAATCCGCTCACCTTCGTAGCGGATGCCCTTGCCCTTATACGGCTCGGGTTTTCGCAAGCGCCGGATATCGGCCGCAACTTGCCCGACGGCCTGCTTGTCGATGCCGTCCACGTGAATCTTGTTTTGACCCTCGACGGTCAGCGCGATGCCCTTGGGCGGCTCGAACGTCACCGGATGCGAGTAGCCCAAGCTCAAGTTGA
>JAFAOZ010000018.1 GCA_019247395.1 Vulcanimicrobiota bacterium
AGATTTCCGAGCGCGGAGCTAACCGTCTGCGCGAAGAGCGGCCACCTGCCGATGCTCGAAGAACCGGAGCGCGTTTCGGCGGCGCTTGCCGGATGGCTTAGCGAATGACGGGAAGCTTCGAGCGGCGCCGGATCAGATTGTAAATCAGAAAGCCGCCCACGGCGACGGCCGCGACGACGGCGGCAATCAAAACGATTTTCAATAAGAATGCCGCGACGATCAGTACGACGATTGCGAGGGCCACGATCGCGGTGAGCTTGATAAAGAGCCCCAGCGTCGGGTTGAGGTTCGATGGCGTAACGTTTTTCATGGTCCTCTCGAAGTACCGTCGCGCCGCGCGGCAGGTTTCAGAGCCGGCCCAGTTTCTCCAGCGCCAAAAAGCCGGCAGCGATTGAGGCGCCGGTGTCGATACGTCCGTCGGCGAGCATCGCCCGAAAATCGTCCAACGAGGCCAGCTCCACCTCCAAATGTTCGGTCACGTCCGGAACGGGCTCTCGAACCTTGCGCGCACCCGACGCTATATAAACGTAGGCGCGCGCGGTCGAACGCACCGGCTCCGGGTAGTACTCCGCGGCGAGCTCACAGCGGTCGACCTCATACCCGGTCTCTTCCGAAAGCTCGCGCAGCGCACAGGCACGCGGCTCCTCGCCGTCGAGAAGCATGCCGGCCGGAAGCTCGAGGTGAATCGAGTCGGCGCCGTAGCGGTACTGCCGGACCAGCACGATCCGCCCGTCGGCCGTCAAGGGAACGACCACGACGAAACCCGGGGACTCACGCACGTAATAGTTCGGAACGATCGTCCCGTCGGGTAGCTCCACTTCGTCCATCCGAAGGCGCATGTACGG
Organism: Vulcanimicrobiota bacterium; assembly: GCA_019247395.1. Classification (GTDB taxonomy): domain Bacteria; phylum Vulcanimicrobiota; class Vulcanimicrobiia; order Vulcanimicrobiales; family Vulcanimicrobiaceae; genus Cybelea. The sequence goes on from JAFAOZ010000018.1 coordinate 846, forward strand.
CGAATCGACGAGGTACCGCGATGCGCGCAATCGCCATTCGGGCTTCTGCATCCCACAATCTATGGCGAAGCGTTTGCGCCTCCTCTCTCGAAGCAGCGCACCTCATGGAGCAGCGCTGTTTAATCGTCGGCGGCGGCACGATGGGTTCCGGCATCGCACTCGTCGCTGCGCGGGGCGGTTATCGCGTCGAAGTCGTCGAGCCGCTGCCTGCCGCCCGCGAACGAGCGCTAACGTACTTCGAGCGGGAGACCCAGCGAGCGGAGGACGGCGCGGTTCTCGAACGCATCGTCTGGCTCGACGCGCTTCCGCAATCGAGCGACGCCGCACTCGCGATCGAGGCGGTGCCGGAGCAGTTCGATCTCAAGCGCGACGTCTTTATCGCACTCGCGCGCGCGATTGCGCCCGATGCGTTGCTTGCAACGAACACATCGTCGTTCTCCGTCTCTGCGCTTGCCGACGTCGTCGACCGTTCGGACCGCGTGGTTGGACTGCACTTTTTCAATCCGCCGGCGCGAATGGCGCTGCTCGAAATTATCGGCGCCCCGCAGACCAGCGATGAAATGCTCGAGCGCGCGTTTGCGGTTGCCGAGAGGTTAGGAAAGACCGGCGTGCTCGCATCGGACACGCCGGGCTTCATCGTTAACCGCGTCGCGCGCCCATTCTACCTTAACGCGATGCGCGCGCTCGAGGAGGAGATTGCTTCGGCCGAGGAGCTCGACGCGCTCGCACGCGGCGCCGGATTTCGAATGGGGCCGTTCGAGCTGATGGACTTGATCGGCTTAGACGTCAACCTCGCGACGACGGAGTCAATCTACGCGCGTACGGGTGCGCCGCGCTTCGCGCCGGTCGAGCTGCAGCGACGCATGGTGGCGCAGGGACTGCTCGGCCGCAAGACGGGTGCGGGGTTTTATAACTATCGTGACGGTTCGCCGGAGCGTTACGATGCCGGCGTACCGGAACAGACGGAGCGCAACTCCGACGAGTTTGTGGCGCTGCTCGGCTTTGGGCCGCGTGCCGACGAGCTCGCCGAGCTGCTGGAGCAGCAGTACGCGAACCTGCAACGGATCGAAAACGACGAACTAATCGACGAGCTTTCGCCGCGGACGACGCTCGTCATCGATGCGGGAGACGGCGTTGAGGATCGCGGCGAGGTCATTGCCGGTCTGGACTCGGTGCTCGGCGTCGAGAGCGTCTTTTTCGCCGATGCCTATACGACCGATTTAGAGCGGTGCGCGCGCCGCATGCAGCATCCCGAACGCCTCATCGGTTACGGCGTTCTCGGCGAGCTCCAATCGCAGGATGTCGTTGAAATCGTCGATTCGGACCAGGTCGCCGACGACGCGCTCGAATTGGCGCAGGAGCTTTTCGCAACGCTCGGCAAGGGCGCCGTCTTAGTGGAAGATTCTCCAGGGCTTTTTCTCGGACGGACGATCGGCTCGATTGTGAACGAGGCGATGATCGCGATTGCCGAAGATGTTGCCTCACCCGACGATATCGACGTTGCAATGCGGCTGGGCGCGAACTATCCGATCGGCCCCGTGGCATGGGGCCGTGAGATCGGCGGAGCGCGCATCGCACGCATCTTACAGCGGGTTGCCGATGCGCATGGCGACGCCTTTGCGCCGCATCGCTCGCTTTGGATGCTCGACCTTCCGCCTAATCCCGAAGAGGAAGAAGCCGCCCAGTGAGCCGCGAGGTTTGGGTTATTGACGCGCTGCGCACGCCGATCGGGCGGTACGGCGGCCGGCTCGCCGGCGTCCGGCCCGACGATCTCGCTGCGACGGTCGTCCGCGCGATCGTCGAGCGCACGGGCGTCGATCCGGAAGCCATCGACGACGTTCATTTCGGCGCGGCAAATCAAAGCGGCGAAGACAATCGCAACGTCGCACGAATGGCGGCCTTGCTTGCCGGATTGCCGGTCGAAGTTCCAGGGGTCACCGTGAACCGGCTCTGCGGTTCGAGCCTGTCGGCAATTAACTCGGCGGCGCACGCCATTGCATTCGGCGACGGCGATATCATGATCGCCGGCGGCGTCGAGTCGATGACCCGCGCACCCTACGTCCTTCCGAAAAGCGACGCATCCTTCGGGCGAAAACAACAGCTGTTCGATACCGTGCTCGGCTGGCGGATGATCAATCCGAGCATGCCTGATGAGTGGACGATTTCGCTCGGCGAGACGGCTGAGAACGTTGCCGAACGTTACGCCATTACGCGCGACGAACAAGATCGTTTCGCATTCGACTCTCAAATGAAATGCAAGGCCGCGATCGAGCGCGGCGCGTTCGACGATGAGATCGTCGCGGTAACCGTTGCGCCGCCGCACGAAAAGGCGGCAACGATCTCTCGCGACGAGCATCCTCGCCCGGAGACGACGCTCGACGCACTTGCTAAGCTCAAGCCGGCCTTTAAAGCCGGCGGCAGCGTGACGGCCGGCAACTCGTCGGGCATCAACGACGGCGCTGCCGCGCTCTTGCTCTGCGAGGCGCAAACGGCGAGCCGCCTGGGGTTAACGCCGATGGCGCGGTTCGTCTGCGGTGCATCGGCAGGAGTCGCGCCCGACGTCATGGGTCTTGGCCCCATTCCCGCCACGCGCACGGCGTTGAATCGAAGCGGCCTTTCGTCGTCGCAATTAGACTTGGTCGAAATCAACGAGGCTTTTGCCTCCCAGGCGATCGCGTGTATGCGCGATTTACAACTCGACGCCGCAATTACGAACGTCAACGGCGGTGCAATCGCGCTGGGCCATCCGCTCGGAGCGAGCGGCGCGCGCATTGCGACCACGCTGCTGCACGAGCTGCGCCGTCGTAAGGGCAGGTACGCCCTCGCCACGATGTGCATCGGCGTCGGCCAGGGCATCGCAACGGTTTTCGAGCGTATGGAGTTGAAGGCAACAACATGACTTCGACCTCGACCCTCATCAAGACGCAGCTGCTCGTCGGCGGCCAATGGCGCGACGCATCGGGCGGTGCGCTCTATGAAGATTTCAATCCCGCGACCGGCACCAAAATTGCCGATGTCGCCGACGCGTCGCGCGAGGACGTCGACGCGGCGGTCGCCGCCGCACGGCGCGCGTTCGAGGGAAGATGGCCGACGATGGCCGCATCGCGTCGCGCAAAGATCATCTACAAGCTCGCACAGCTCATCGCCGAGCGTGCCAACGAGATCGCGCTCATGGAAGTGCGCGACAACGGCAAAACGATTTCGACGGCCAAAGGCGAGCTCGGCGCAATCGTCGACTGCTTCGAATTTTACGCCGGTGCGACGACCAAAAATTATGGCGAAACGATGCCGCCGCCGCTTCCGACCTACCTCGCCAACACCGTTCGTGAACCGGTCGGCGTCGTTGGCGCGATCGTGCCGTGGAACTTTCCGTTATTGCTTGCATCGTGGAAGGTTGCGCCGGCGCTGGCGACCGGCTGCACCATTATCTTGAAACCCTCGTCGGTCACGCCGCTTTCCGCAATCGAGCTCGGGAAGATCGCACTCGAAGCCGGCGTGCCGGAGGGCGTGCTCAACGTCGTCACCGGAGCGAGCAATCCAGTCGGCGCGTGGATGGTAGAACATCCCGGAATCGATAAGATCGGGTTCACGGGTTCGACGGCGACCGGCAAAAACGTCGCCGCCGTCGCTGCGAAAACGCTCAAGCGCGTGACGCTCGAACTCGGCGGGAAGTCGCCGTCGGTCGTTTTCGACGATGCCGATCTGCGCGCGGCGGTCGCCGGCGCGCTCTACGGCGTCTATTACAACGCCGGCCAATGCTGCGAGGCGCGCACACGCATTTTGGTGCAGTCGAACATCTTCGATGATTTCGTCGGCGAGTTCACCGAGAAGGCGGCGCGTCTGCGCGTCGGCAATCCGGAAGAGGCGGCGACGCAAATCGGCGCGATAACGCTGCGCGATCAATTCGATAAGATCAAAGAGTACTGCGAGATCGGCGTCGCCGAGGGCGCGAAGCGCCTCAT
>JAFAOZ010000054.1 GCA_019247395.1 Vulcanimicrobiota bacterium
CGTTCGAGGGCGGTGGTAACAAACGCTTGCGCGCGCGAGCGCGCCGCGTCGTTGACTTTGCGCCCGAGCGGCCGCACGTCGACGAGCATTGAGAGCTTGTTGCCTTCGACATAGAGTCGCGCCTCATCACGTTCGAGGCCGTAGAGCGCCTCCGCGGTGGTGCCGAGTGCGCGCGCAACGCGTACTACGACGCTGATCGAAGGGTTGAGCCGTTGATCGGCTTCGATTTTATAAAGCGTCGGATGATTGACCTCGGCGCGTCGCGCGAGTTCGTTCTGCGACCAGCCCAACGCGCGTCGCCGTGCGGCAATCCTCTTTCCCAACGTCACGCATCAGGACTGTAGCAATCAATGACTGAGGCCCTTGAACCAAATGGCAGCGCCATATGGTGCTAGGCCGGGGTAGATTGCACCTCGCGCGCGGCCGGAACGTTGGGATATTCGCCGATGAGGCAGCCGAGGCACATATCTTCCCGCCTGCGCCCAACCGAAGCAATGAGCCCGTCAAGGCTGAGATAGCCGAGCGAGTCGGCGCCGGTCTTTCGGCGGATCTCTTCAACCGAATAGTTCGCGGCGATGAGCTCGTCGTACGTCGCCATATCAACGCCGAGATAGCAGGGATGCTTGATCGGCGGCGAGGTGATCCGCAGGTGAACCTCGCGCGCTCCGGCCTCGCGCAGCAGCGCGACGATCCGCGGGGTCGTGGTGCCGCGCACGATCGAATCGTCCACGACGATCACGCGCTGATCGCGCAGGTTCTCGACCACGGGGTTAAATTTGAGGTGCACGCCGCGCGAGCGCATCCGCTGATCGGGACTAATAAACGTACGGCCGATATAGCGGTTCTTGATGAGCCCTTCGATATACGGCAGCCCGCTCTCGGCCGCATAGCCGATCCCGCCGGCGACCGCCGAGTCGGGCACGGCCATCACGACGTCGGCTTCGACGGGGTGCTCTTTGGCGAGCCGGCGCCCCATCTCGTAACGCGCCATATACACGGATCGCTCGTTGAAGCTTGAATCCGGGCGTGCGAAATAAATGTATTCGAACATGCAGAGGGCCGATGGAGTCTCCTGCGTCTCGGTTTGAAACGACTCGAGACCGTCGGCGCTCACGCGAATGATCTCGCCACGCTCGATTTCACGCAAATATTGTGCGCCGACCGTTCCGAGCGCGCATGACTCCGACGCTACGACATATCCGTTTTCGCCGAGCTTCCCTAAGCACAGCGGACGCACGCCCCACGGATCGCGGAACGCATAGAGTTCGTTCTGGGTGCAGAGTACGATCGAATACGCCCCGCGCGCCTTGGCAAGCACCGACTTGATGCGGTCGACCATCGAGCCTTTCGACTCGACGAGCAGCTTCGCCATGACCTCGGAGTCCGACGTCGCTTGCAGCACTGTAGTTGGCGCGAGCGTATCGCGCAGATCGTCCGTATTGGTCAGATTGCCGTTATGCGCAAACGCAAAATCGCCCAGTTCGGTGCGCTCCAGCAGCGGCTGGGCGTTGACGACGATGGACGAACCGGTGGTCGAGTAGCGCGTATGGCCAATGGCGATGTGTCCGCTCAGCTCGCTGAGGATGTCCTCATCGAAGATCGCGCCGAGCAACCCCATCTCTTTGTGCGACCGAATCGTTCCGCCGTCGGCTGCCGCAATGCCCGCGGACTCCTGTCCACGATGCTGGAGCGCGTACAGCGCAAAGAACGCGAGACGAGCGGCATCGCGCCCCGGTGCGAAGACCCCCGTTATCCCGCACATCTCAGACCATTATAACCCATAACCGTGGCATCCAGCCCGTGTCATCCTGAGCCGGCGCCGCAGGCGCCGTGTCGAAGGACGGCCTAGTCCGACGAGCGCCTCCCGCCGAAGATCTGCAGCAAAGCAAGGAAGATATTGATCGCATCGAGGTAGATGCTGGTCGCCATCTGTACGGCGGAGAGGCCGTCACCGCCGGCGCGCAGCCGCGCAAAGTCAATCAGCACGAGCCCGGAGAAGATCGCAAGCGTCAGCCACGCGTAGACCTCGGGGTGAATGAAGCGCACGAAGATCCAAACGATGCCGACGACGATCAGGCCGAGCAGCGCGATCATGAAGATGCCCTGGAACCGGCGAAGGTCGAGCCCCGTCGCATAGACGATCGCGGCGAGCGCAAACATGCCGAGCCCCGTAGTAAGGGCCGCGTTTACGACCACGTCGGGGCCGAACGCGTAGACGTATTGGTGAATTACCGGCGCGATTCCGATTCCTTGCAAGAAGGTGAACGCATAAAATAGCAGCAGCGATAGCGTTTCGTTCTGCCGTACGGCGTTGATCGCCAACAGCAGTATGAAACCGCCAAGCATCGCGACGAGTCCAAGGCCCGGCGGGACGCCTTGGAAGAGCCAGGCCGCGAGGGCCGTAATGCAGAGACCCAACGCAGTAATTCCCAGCACCTGGGCGAGCAGCGAATTAGCGGGTACTGCGGGCGCCACAGGGCCGCCATAACGATTACTTGGCTGAAACCGATAAGCCATGACGTTTACTAATAACCCCCGTCCGGGCGCCGAGTTACACTACGGCAAGCGATCCCCTGTGGCGCCCCAGCCGACTTTCCGTCTGACCCGCTCGGCCTCTTCGGCCTTCGCAGCGGCCCGGGGATAGCGTCCCATCAAAAACGCTGCGAGCACGGTGCAGGCCGGAAGCACTCCTAAATACCGCGCGTTGGCGCCGACAATGGCGGAGCCGGCCGCCGGTGCGAGGATCATGGCGACGCTGTTGATGGAGTCGCTGACACCCATGATCGCGCCCCGCTCGCTGCGTTTGGCTCGCACGGAGAGCAATGCCGTCAGCGTCGGCTCGACCATCGCCGAGCCAATTGCCCAGCCGATCAAAAGCGCGGCAAACGCGAGCGTGTCGTTTACGAACGCCAGTCCAACATAGGCGGCAAAACTGAGCAAGAGACCGATCTGGGCGACCCGCCGGTCTCCGAGATGTTTGGCAAGCGGCGTGACGACGAAAATCAACGCCGCGCCGCCGACGACTCCGGCAATCGACAGCAGCGAGCCGACCTGGGAGACCGGCGAGCCCAGAACGTGATGCAGATAGAGTGCGAGGTTTGCGAGGAAGCAGACGATCGCGAAAATGGCAAGGAAGTGGCGAATTAGAACGAGCCGTACGCCCGGGACGTTCGCCGCTTTCAACGACTCGGCAAAACTGGTGCGACTGGTACGCTGCATGGACGACGGCAACAAAAAGATCGTGATAAGAATCGTGATCGCTTCGATGCCGGCGGCGATAAAGAACGGCACCGCAAGACCGCGGTGAATCAAAAATCCCGATGCTACCGGACCGATGATAAACGCTACTCCGAAGACCGCGCCGTAGAGCGAATAAGCGAGATCGCGATCCTCTTCTTTGGTAACGTCCGCAATGTACGATTGCACGGCCCCCAACGCGCCGCCGCCGGAGCCCGAGATGATGCGCGAGATGAAAATCCAAATCAGCGACGGCGCCATAGCTTGCATGAGATAGCCGATCAGCGTTAAGCCCTGGGCGATCAGAATGATTCGCTTGCGCCCCAGCCGGTCGCTCAGCTTGCCCCACACGGGCGCTGCAATCATCGAGCAGAGCGCCGGAATACTTAAGAGCGAACCCGTCATTACGTCGGAGGCACCGTATTGCTTCACGATCTCCGGCAGCAGCGGAATCATCAAGGTGTAGCCGAGTGTCTCGACCAGCGTCGTCGCATAGATGGGCAGCAACGCCCGCGGCAAGCGCCACATAGCGGTTATACGAGCGCGATATCGGTGCGGTAGGTGAGGGCGTCGGTGCCGAGACGGCGTGCGAGCTGCTTAACGGCCGCATACGCGTTCGTGCGAGCGTCGTCCAAGCCGTCGCCGAGTGCGGTAACGGTGAGAACGCGGCCGCCTGCCGCATCAACCGTACCGTTGTTGCGGCGCGACGAGCTCCAAAATGCGCGACAGCCGTCGCCGAGCGCGATATCGCCGTTCAAGCCTTGCAGCGGCGAGCTGCTCTTCGGGTAATCACCGGTCGCCAGCACGACGCCGACGCAGTGCCGTTCCGAGGTCGTCAACTGCGAAAGATCCATCGCGCCGATCGCCACCGAGTGCAAGAGCGCCGCGAAGTCGCCGCCGATGCGTGGTAAAAGCGTCTGCGTTTCGGGATCGCCGAAGCGCGCGTTGAATTCGATCACCTGCGGCCCTTCGGCCGTCCACATCAAACCGCAGTACAGCACGCCGACGTACTCCTCGCCTCCCGCGAGTAGTCCACGCAGTGCCGGCGCGAGAATTCGCTCGCGCACGGTATCGAAGCAATCGTCGGGAAAACCCGAGGGCGGCGAATAGGCCCCCATCCCGCCGGTGTTGGGACCGGTATCGCCGTCGCCCGCGCGCTTGTAGTCGCATGCAGCTCCAATGGGCGCAATCGCGCGACCGTCACAGAGGGCAAAGACGCTGAGCTCGCGCCCTTCCAGCCGTTCCTCGAGGAGTACGTCCGAGCCGCCGCCCGGGATTCGCCCGCCGCGGTACCATTCGGCGAGCAGCGTACGCGCGGTTGCGGGATTCGGCGTCACGACGACGCCCTTACCCGCGGCAAGACCGTCAGCTTTAACAACGACGCTGCCTTGCCACTCCTCCAATCCCTTGTTCGCCGCTTCCAAAGAATGCACGATGACCGCGCGGGCGGTCGGAATGGCGTGACGTTCCATGAACCGCTTCGAAAAGATCTTGCTCGATTCGAGGCGCCCGCCGGAGCGGTTTGGCCCAAAGACCGCGATGCCGGCGTCGCGCAGGCGGTCGCCGACGCCGGCGGCGATCGCCGTTTCGGGACCGAGCACGACAAGATCGATACGTTCAGCCTCGCAGCGCTCGGCGATCCGTTTCCCATCGGTCGGTGCGAGATCCCAGTTTTCGCCGCGCGATGCGGTGCCGGCGTTTCCGGGCGCCGCAAAAACGGCCTCGCACGACGGCGAGTCGGCGATGCGCCACGAGAGCGCATCCTCGCGTGCGCCGTTACCGACGACCAGAACGCGCATCTATTCCCACTCGACGGTTGCCGGCGGTTTCGTTGTAACGTCGTACGCGATGCGATTGACACCGCGCACCTCGTTGACGATGCGCGCGGAGATTCGGCCGAGCAGTTCGTGGGGCAGCCGCGCCCAATCGGCCGTCATCCCGTCTTCGCTCGTGATTGCGCGAATCGCGACGAGATTTGCGTACGTACGACCGTCACCCATGACGCCGACGCTCTTGACCGGCGTGAGCACGGCGAAGTATTGCCAGGGATGCGGTTCCAGCGTCGCCGAGTCGATCTCTTCGCGAACGATTGCATCGGCGTCGCGTACGATCTCGAGGCGCTCTTCCGTCACGTCGCCGATGATCCGTACCGCTAAACCGGGGCCCGGAAACGGCTGGCGGTTCACGATGTGATCCGGCAGGCCCAGTGCGCGCCCGAGCTCTCGAACCTCGTCTTTGAAGAGCGTGCGCAGCGGTTCGATGAGCCCGAGGCCCATCTGCTCCGGCAAGCCTCCGACGTTGTGGTGCGATTTGATCTTCGAACCTGCTTTGCTCTGTGGAGTCTTCGACTCGATCACGTCCGGATAAAGCGTCCCTTGTACGAGATATTTCACCCCGCTGATCTTCGCGGCTTCGCGCTCGAAGACGTCGATAAACTCGTGCCCGATAATGATACGTTTGCGTTCGGGATCTTCCACGCCGCGAAGTTTCTCCAAGAAGCGCTCGCGTGCGTCGACTGCGACGACGTTGAGGTGCAGCAGCTCACGACATGCCGCAAGTACCTCGTCGGATTCGCGTTTACGCAGCAACCCGTGATCGACGAAGATGCAGGTGAGCTGCTCGCCGATTGCGCGCGCCACCAGCGTCGCTGCGACCGCGGAATCGACGCCGCCGGAGAGCGCGCAGATCACCTTGTCACCGCCGACGCGGCTGCGAATTTCCTCCACCGAGCGTTCGAGGAACGACTCCATCTTCCACTCGCGTCCCAAGCTCGCGACATCGCGGAGAAAGTTGTCGAGCACCGTGCGGCCATACTGTGTGTGAACGACTTCGGTATGAAACTGCACGCCGTAAATCTTCTTCTTCGCATTTCCCATCGCGGCGACGTGGCAGCGCGGCGTCGAGGCGAGCGCGCAGTAGCCGTCCGGCAGCGAAACGACGGAGTCGCCGTGCGACATCCAGACCCTCGACTCGTCCGGGATGCCGTCAAAGAGCGGTGTCTCGCGATTGTCGACGACG
>JAFAOZ010000061.1 GCA_019247395.1 Vulcanimicrobiota bacterium
CGTCGCTGCGCCGCGCGACGGAACGGCGCGCGTATCGTTTCGGACGTCAAATGACCTGGCCGCACGTCGCGAGTGCGTACGGCGAACTCTTCAGCGAGCTCTGTCCGCGCCCGCTCGAACTGGTGCCGTCTGCCTAAAGCACGCGCCATATCCGCGATCCCGCCGCTCGATCACCTCGCGGTCCTTACCGACGAGGTGGGCGTCATTCAGCATGCGCTCGAGAACGTTCCCAATCGAACGTTCGGGTACTGCACCGACGACGTGTCGCGCGCGTTCATGGTTGTGCTCGCGTATTTACGCCTGGCACCCTCCGATAAAACCGCGCAGCGCTTCGCCTCGACCTATCTCGCCTTTCTGCAGCACGCGCAGCTCGACGACGGGCGCTTCCATAACTTTATGGATTACGATCGCCGCTGGCTCGACGAGATCGGCACGCACGACAGCTGTGGGCGCGCGATTTGGTCGCTCGGCTACGGAGTCGCCAATGCGCCGACGCAGACTCACCGCCACGTCTGCGCGGCGCTTCTGGATCGCTCGCTCCCGACTCTGAAGTCGCTGGAATACCTTCGTTCTCGCGCCTACGCCGCGCTCGGCCTAGCGCACGCGCAGAGTGCCCTCAAAGAGCCGAAGTATCAAGACGCGCTGCGGTATCTGGCGGACGAAATTGCGGCCTCGTACCACGCGCATGCAGGTGACGACTGGAACTGGTTCGAGCCGGTCATGACCTACGATAACGCGCGTCTGCCCGAAGCATTGATGCGTGCCGGACAGGTGCTCCAAGCCCCCGAATACGGCGAGCTCGGGTTGGCGGCGTTTAAGTTCTACGAGAGCGTGACAATTGAAAACGGCATCCACGTGCCGATTGGTAACGACGGCTGGTACCCGCGCGGCGGACCGCGTGCTCGTTACGTGCAGCAGCCGCTGGAAGCGTGCGCAATGGTGGATGCGGCGCTGGCCGCCTTCGACTTGACCGGCGAGCCCGGCCACGTGGCTACCGCCGAGCTCGCGCTGGACTGGTACTACGGCAAGAATTCGCGCGGAATCACGATGGCGAACGGCGGTGGATGCTTCGATGGCTTAGGTGAAGAGGCGGTCAACCCGAATATGGGCGCCGAATCGACGCTGGCGTTGCTCTCCGCAGCCTATGCGATGGCGGCACGGCGGTCGCGGGTGCTGCGCGCGGTTCGCTAAAACCAAATACGGCAAACGTCGCATTTGCGGCGTCAGCCAGGCGCGGACGGCTCCCTCGGCGAACCGCTTATAATGCTCCTCGATACGGAAATTCTCAACGACGCGCAATTAGCCGCCGTTCGGCAGGCCGATGGCCCGGTGTTGATCTTTGCGGGTGCCGGGAGCGGTAAGACACGCGTTTTGACGCATCGCATCGCTCATTTGCTGGGCGAATTGCGCGTCGCTCCGGAAAGAATTCTTGCGGTCACGTTCACGAACAAAGCTGCCGGCGAAATGAAATCGCGCTTGCAGGCGATGGTCGGTCCTGTGGCGCGCGACATTTGGGTCGGCACGTTCCACTCGATGTGCGTACGGATTTTGCGGCGCGACGGCTCGCGCATCGGAATAGGCAGCAGCTTCGCCGTCATTGACGAATCCGATCAGCGGCAGCTCGTCAAAGAGATCCTCGACGATCTCGATTACGACGAACGTCAGCTTTCCGCCGGCGCCTGCCTTTCGGAGATCGACAAGGCAAAGAATGCGCTCATGTGGCCGGAGCAGTACGCGCAGACGCAAACCTCCTTCGTCGGGGAGCGGATCGCGAACGTCTACGCCGAGTACCAGCGGCGCCTCGCCGAATCGAACTCGCTCGATTTCGACGATCTCATCGTGCGGACGATCGATCTGCTCGAGCGCGACAAGGCAACGCGTGAGAAGTATCAGCACCGCTTCGAGTACGTTTTGGTCGACGAGTATCAAGACGTCAATACGGCCCAATACCGGCTCGTCGCACTGTTGGCCGGCTATCACGGCAACGTGACCGTCGTCGGCGACGACGATCAGTCGATTTACTCGTGGCGCGGAAGCGACTATCGCATGATCCTACGCTTCGAAGAAGATTTTCCCGGCGCCCACACATTCAAGCTCGAGGAGAACTACCGCAGCACGAGCCGCATTCTCGACGCGGCCAATCAGCTGGTGGCCAACAATCGCTCGCGGGCGCCCAAACGGCTCTTCACGTCGCGCGGCGAAGGTGAAGCGATCAGCGTGTATCCCGCCGCAACCGAACGCGACGAGGCGCGCTACATCGTCGAGAAGGTCAAGAATATGGTTCGCGATGGCGCCGCGTACCGCGACTTCGTCGTACTCTATCGCACGAACGCGCAATCGCGCGTTTTCGAAGAGGCGATGCTCTCTGAAGGCATTCCGTATCGCGTCGTTGGCGGCGTCGGGTTCTACGCGCGGACCGAGATTAAAGACGTCGTTGCATATCTGCGCTACATCGTCAACTCGTCGGACGCACTCGCCTTTAAGCGTATCGTCAACGTGCCGCGGCGGGGAATCGGCCAGCAGACGCTGGCCGCGCTGGTGCAGGCCGCCAATGCCGCACGCGTCTCGGTCGGCGAGGCCGTCTTCAATAGCGATCTCCTGCGCTCGGCCGTACCGAAGAAGCTCAAAGAGCTCGAGCGTTTCGCGGAGCTTATCGCCGAGCTGCGTGCCTTTTCGGAGAAGGCAAGCGTCGCGGATCTGCTCGTTGCCGTGATGGAGCGCTCGGGCTACGTACGCGAGCTGCAGAGCGAGGATACGCACGATGCGCGCGCACGGCTTGAAAATCTCTCGGAGCTCGTCGGCGTCGCGCGCGAATACGAGGCCTCCGATGACGATCCGTCGCTGGCAGGCTTCTTGGCAAACATCGCGCTCGTCAGCGATCTCGACGCGCTCGAAGAGGACGCATCCTACGTAACGCTCATGACCTTGCATAGCGCAAAAGGCCTTGAGTTTTCCAATGTCTTCCTGACGGGTTTGGAGGAAGGCGTTTTTCCGCATAGCCGCACGCTGACCGAGCCCGACGAGCTCGAAGAAGAGCGCCGGCTTGCCTACGTCGGCATCACTCGCGCCATCGATCGCCTCTTCTTTACGTACGCGTCAAGGCGCGCACTCTTCGGCAACACCTACGCCTATCCGAAATCCCGCTTCCTTGAAGAGATTCCGGGACTCGAAGTTCTCGAAAGCGACAGCGTGCCGCTTCCGCGCCCGGCTGGCGGTCGCTGGCGCGAAGTCGCGATTCACGAATCGGCTGGGGCCGGCGTGCATCTCGGGCTTGTCGCGGGCGATCGCGTTCGGCATCCGAAGTGGGGCGAAGGCCGCATCGAGAATATCGTCGGCGCCGGCGGCGACGGTTTGGTCACGATCGACTTTCCGAACGTCGGGCAGAAGATGCTCATGCTGAAGTACGCGCCGCTCGAAAAAATCTAACGCCCTCTCAGGTGTCATCTTGACGCCGTTACGAGTTGGAGTCGCGGGGGCGCACGGGCGCATGGGCACGGTCGCGCGCGAAGCGCTCGTAAAACGCGGTGAATACTGCTGCGGGCTTTCGCGCACTGCGGAGCCGCAACACCGTATTTTTAGCGATCCCGACGAGCTCTGGCGATGCGCCCCCAGCGTACTGCTCGATTTAACCACCCAACCC
>JAFAOZ010000098.1 GCA_019247395.1 Vulcanimicrobiota bacterium
CTCTCGATCGTCGCGTTCTTCGCGTACTACTTGATGGTCTCGGCGGCGTCGGCGTTCGGCCGCAACGGTGCGCTCAATCCGTACCTCGCGGCCTGGCTGCCGAACATCCTCATTGGAACCGCCGGGGCCCTTCTACTCTGGCTGGAAGAGCGTTAGGGGCTTCCGTAGCCTGTGCGGTTCGGGAAAAAAAATCGTTGCGGTATCGCCGCAGTGGCGGCCCTCACCGCCTGTATAAGCGCGGCGCTGCCGAATTTCGCGGCGGCATCGAGCGACGTACAAGCGCAGCAGAGCGCCTTGGCCCTCCTCAACGGGCAAAGCTGCGCCCAGCATTATAGCGACGACGCCTCGAGCGTCGCGCAAGCGACCGCGAGCCCACCGGTGACGACGTCGCCCGCGCCCGTCAGCACGCCGGGTCTTCCCGGCGTTTCGCCCGGCATGAGCAACGGAACGTACACGCTCAACCGGACGCCGCCGCCCGCGCCGGGCACGACGCCGGGGGTCTCGCCCCCGCCAATCCCGACGCCGACTCCCGGCGCGACGCCGACAACCGAGCCGATCTTTCTCCTTCGCGGTGGCGAAACGCCGCCGCCCATCCCGCCCGCCGGCCAAGCCACGCCGGTCCCGACGCCCGAACCCACCGGCGTCCCAACGCTTTCGCCCGGTTACGTCGCCGTCATCTCCGATAAATGGTCGGGCAATCGCGCTCGCGGACAACCGAGCGACGCGATCGGAAACGTCCACATCTACTACGCCGACGAAGAGATCGTCGGCGAGCGCGCGCATTTCGACGGCGTTCGCACGATCACGATCACCGGCAATCCGTTTCTGGTCAATCACGAGCACAACTCGGTCTTGACCGCCGACGTCATTACCTTCGATACGGTCTCTCAAACCGCGAAGCTCGAAAACGGTAAAGGCGCGAGCGACGAAGGCGTCCAGCGCGGTTTGGTCCATTTTTCGGCCAGCGACATGCACACCGATCCCGACGGAGTCGCACACGGAATCAATCCCTATGTGACGACTTGCGAGAATCCGCGCGGCGGTTACCACATCACGGGCAAGAGCATGGAGGTTTATCCGGGCGACAAAATCGTCATCGACAAAGCGGTACTGTGGCTAGGTGCAGCCGCCGTATTCTATCTCCCGATTCTCATCATTCCGTTGCGGAGCGTCGAGAATCAGCGCGGCCGCGCGCACTGGTTCCCCGAGATCGGCTATAACTCGTACGAAGGCGCGTGGATCAAGGTCCAGATTCCGTTCGGCAAGGACCAATATTATTACGGTTACTACGTCGTCAACTATTTTACGAAGCTCGGCCTCGGCTTAGGCTATGTCGGTTTTTACGCCGCGCACAACGGACGCCGCAGTGCGAGCATTAACATTTATACGATCAACGGCACGGGCGGCCAAGGGCGCCAATATAACGCGGCCATTGCGGAACAAGAAAATTTCACGCCTCACCTGCGAAGCAATTTTCAGTTTTCCTATCAATCGAACTACGGACCGCTCATCAGCATTCCGCCGAACGAATCGCTCACTGAGGCAATCGTCCACCAGACCGCGCAGACGTCGCAAAACTACAGTTTCAGCCACAGCTCCGTCGGGGGCCAGTCGAGCAGCGACAGCTTCACGTTCACCGATACAAGGCAGTTCAACGAAAATCTCAATCAAACCGTCACGTATAATTTGAGCGACAGCAACGCCAGTTTTGGCGGTTTTACGTCGTTCAGCAATCAATCCGAGTTCGACTACCTGCTGCAATACACGACGTCGGGCGCCGATTATCAGATGGAGTGGGACAAGATCTATTCGCAGGAGGCCACCGGGATCAACAAGATCCCCGAGTTTAACGTGCGGCCTACGAACTTTTTCGAGCACTTCGTCATTCCGCTTTCGGCCGAGCTGACCGTCGGCGAGTACAGCAATCCGTCCGGACAGGGTTTCCCGCGCGCGCTCGCGACCTGGCGCGGCGACGCCAATTTAGTCGCGGGTCCGATCGAAGCCAAAGTCTTGGGCAGCGACTTTCAAGGAACCGTGACCGTCGACCAATACGCCTACGGCACCGGCGACCTGAAAGCCGCGATCGAGCAAGATTTGAGTTTGACCACCCCGATCGGCAAGCACGTCGTCAACACGCTGACGTACAACGAGGCAAACTATAACGGTCCGGCGCTCGTACCGTTCCAGTACCTCGATCAGCAGCCGACGCAAAATACGAAAAACGCACAAGACATGCTGCGTCTCTTCAACGACGACGTCTATGCGTTTGCGGTCGGATGGTCGACGAACTTCAACGGCCTGGCGCAGCCCTTGAGCTATCAGCTGACGGCGCGTCCGTCACCGCGCTCGGTCGTCATGCTCGCCGGATCGTTCATCCCAGGGCCCGGCCAAGGCTTCACGACGACGAACCTTCAGCTCTCCACGCCGTTCGGACGCGATGCGTCGCTGCAGTTCGTCACCAATATCAACTGGCGGCCGTCGCTGGGCTTAGGCGAGTTCTTCTCCGACAAAATCGTCTATTACACGCGCACGATCGGCAACTGTTATCAGCTGATGGTGCTCTACAACGAGTCGCAGCAAGCCGTCAACGTCGGCCTCAATCTGCTCGCCTTCCCATCGCAAACAGCCGTGTTTAACATCGGCCAACCCCAACAGGTCATTCCGACAACCTTCAACTTCTGACGCGGTCGTAGCGCTTGGAGCTGAGGGAGCTCTCCCGCTCGGCCGCTCGTCGCTCCGCATCCATGCTCCGCTCCTGCTGCTCCACTTTTTCGGGATAACAAAGTTTTGAAGATCACATCCTGTGATGCCCGAAAAAGTTGGAGCCCTCGCTTGGAGAGCTCCCTCAGCTCCGCTCTGCAACGAACTCTCCGAAGTTAAAGCTTCTCTTCATTAAAAGGCACCCTCGATGCAGCGAGGCTGCCTTAAAAGGCAAATTCGAACCGAAGCGTGCGTTATTTAGATTGTGCTGCGCGTTCGGCGTGAGCGAGGGCGCGCGACGTGTTGCCGAAGGGCTTCTGACGCGAGCGCCATTCACAGGATGTGATAATTTACCTTAACAGGTGGCGCGAGCGCGGATGAGCAGGAGCGAGCAGGAGGCGAGCGACGAGCGGCCCTGAGGCAACATGTCGCGCGCCCGAGCTTAAAAACCTACGGCGTATCGCACTCAGGATGCCCGCACGCGCAGGTTTCGGATTCAACGCCGGATTCGTCGGATTCGCGGCAATAGTCGCTGCAGTAGACTTCGGCGCCGTCGACAGAACCGGTCAGCGAACAGTTACAGATGCCGTGCGAACATTCGAGCGGTGCTTCGTGCATGGCCACGTCCTACTGCGAGCAGGGCGCCGAGGCGGGGTTGTTCGCGATCTCGATGCTGACGATCTGCGCCGCCGGATCGCTGATGTTCGAATCGAGCGCATAGTAGGTGTTGTCGAAGCAGGTCAACATGTTTAGCGGCGGCGAGCAGCAGACGTATTGCGGATCGACCGGACCGCCCGCTCCCATCGAGTCGTAGAACGTCCAGGTTCCCTGGTTATTTGCCTGCGTCGTAAATGCGTTGAAGGTCCAGACGTTCGAAGTTGGGCTGGGGCTCGGCGCGGGCGAGCTCAGGACTCGCTTCTGCGCCAAAATCGAGAACTCGGTCGACGTGCCGTTGGCGTTCAGATTGTAGCTGAAGGTCTGCGGGGTCGTGCCCAAGATGAACCAAACGGGCGGCACGTGCGGATTCGAATTGCTTCGGCGAAACTGAACCGCTTCGGCGTAGGTCGATACGCCGTTCCCGCGTGCCACCATTGCGTACGAATAACCGTCCCAGTTCGTTTGGAACGTATCGGTTGACGGCGTCTTACCGTCACCGGTGGTATTAAAGACGATCATGTACTGATATTGGCTGAAGTTAAAGGCGCCCGCGGTGTTGAAGAAGACCGCCATGTATCCGGGAGGCGCGCCGCCGGGTCCTAACCCCGGAGGATTTGGCGTGACCTGGCGACCGCAAGCCGCAACGATGAACGCCGCTACGACTATAAAACCGAAACTCAATCTGCGAATCATGATCTCCTCGGTGCCGCTGCGCGACGCGCTCCTTGCGGCGTTCGCGGCGCTTGCTTTGGCGGCGGCCTTTCCAAAGATCGGTGCCGCGTGGCTCGTGCCTTTCGGCACTGCCGCACTTTTCTGGATTTGGCAAGGTGCTTCCTGGAAGCGCGCGGCGTTACTCGGCTGGTTTGCGGGCCTGATTTTCTTTACCGCCGACTTCGCGTGGATCGGCCATACCGTTGCGCGATACATCGGCGTCTTCGGACCGTTTCTCGCGCTCGGGCCCGCACTGATCGAAGCGCCGTTCATCGCGCTTGCCGGTGCGCTGGCCGCCATTGCGTACCAACGCGCGAACCCCAATCTCGCGCCGCTGGCGGCCGCCGCCGCATTTACGTTCTGCGAATGGCTTCGTTCGATCGGCGTGCTTGCCGCGCCGTTCGATCAACTCGGCTACACGCAAGCCGATTCACCGCTGCGCGCAATTGCTGCCTACGGGGGAACGTACGGCATCACGCTGGTCCTCTGCACGCTCGGAGCGTATCTCGCGGACGCGCTGCATCGCCGGACGTACCGTCCGCTTGCAATAGCATGCGCCGTCGTCGCGGTGCTCTCGTTTGCCGCCTGGGGCGCATGGCCGGCACGGCGGTTGCCGCCGCCTACGATTGCGGTCAGTGCGATCCAAGGCAATATCGCGCAATCGCTCA
>JAFAOZ010000179.1 GCA_019247395.1 Vulcanimicrobiota bacterium
GCGGCCGGAAGCCGCTCCAAACGTCGAAAGCGCTATGACGGTCAAGCCGCCGGCGACGGCGAGGCAAAAGGAAGACGTTTTCATTGGCCTGGGAGCCTTTGGGAGGGCCGGGAACGCCTCCTTTTTGACACGCTTGCTATAATGCAAAGGCTGTGAAGACCAAGATCCACCCAAAATGGTACCCCGAAGCCCGCGTGCACTGTGCCTGCGGCAATACCTTCGTGACCGGTTCGACGCTGCCGGAAATCGCCGTCGAGATTTGCGCTGCCTGCCATCCGTTGTTCACCGGACAGCAGAAACTCGTCGACACGGCGGGACGCGTCGATAAGTTCAATCAGCGCACCGCTGCGGCGCGCCGCAAGCAAGAAGAGGCGGCCGCCCGTAAGGCAGCGCGCGACGCGAAGAAGGCGGCAGCCGCTCTCTGATCGACCGGCTGCATTCGATGGCGCGGCGCTTCGACGAGATCGACGCGCAACTCGCCAACCCCTCGGGTGCGTTCGATCAATCACGCTATACCGCACTCGTCAAAGAACGCGCGCAGTTGGAGGCGCCGGTTCAAACCTACCGCAGCCTCGCCGCCGTTCGCTCACAGATCGAAGCGAACGATGCGCTCGCGCGCCAGAATGACGGCGAGCTTCGCCAACTTGCCGAAGAAGAGAATGCCGAGCTGCGGGTCCGTGCCGACGAGCTCGAAGCCGAGCTCGGGCGCCTTATGGTTCCGCGCGATCCAAACGACGCCAAAGATGTTTTCGTGGAAGTCCGCGCCGGTACGGGCGGCGACGAGGCGGCCATTTTTGCCGGCGATTTAGCGCGCATGTATATGCGGTTCGCGGAGCGCACCGGGATGAAGGTCGAACTCGTATCGGAGAGTGAGAGCGAGGCCGGCGGTTATAAGGAAATCGTCTTTGCCCTTACCGGCAAAGAACCATACCGTTATCTCAAGCACGAATCGGGTGTCCATCGCGTTCAGCGCGTGCCGCAGACCGAAGCACAGGGTCGAATTCACACGAGCACTGCTACGGTCGCGGTACTTCCGCAAGTCGAAGACGACGTCGAAGTCGAGATCAAACCGGCGGACCTGCAGATCGACACGTTCAAAGCGTCGGGCGCGGGCGGCCAATACGTTAATAAGACCGAATCGGCGATCCGCATCACGCACATCCCCACGGGGATCATCGTCGCATCGCAGCAAGAACGCTCCCAACAGCAGAACCGCGAGAAGGCGATGCAGATGCTGCGGGCCACGCTCCACGACCGCAAGCGCCGCGAGCAAGAAGAAGCGGTCGGCTCGATGCGGCGCTCGCAAGTCGGCAGCGGCGAGCGCGCCGAAAAGATTCGCACGTATAATTTTCCACAGGATCGCATCACAGATCACCGCATCAACCGCAACTTCGGCAACATCCGCGGGGTGATGGACGGCGATCTCGAGCAAATCAGTGAAGAGCTGATCGCCGACGAGCGCGCGCGCCTGCTCGCGGGCGACACGTCAGTGTGACGACCGTCGCGGCGCTGCTCTCCGAGTCGCCGCCCGTGGACGCAGCACTCCTGCTCGCACACGTGTTACAACGCAATCGAGCATGGCTGGCCGCACACGCCGATGCGGAAGCATCGCAAGAAGAGGCGGCGCGTTTCCGCGTGCTCTGCGCGCGCCGGCGAAAGGGTGTTCCGATCGCCTACCTGCTCGGCACCGCGGGGTTCTACGGCCGCGAGTTTTTTGTCAACGAAGACGTGCTCGTACCGCGTCCGGAAACCGAACATCTCATCGACGCGGCGCTGGCGTTCATCAAAGGGCCGATGCGCGTCCTCGACGTCGGCACCGGCTCCGGCGCAATTGCCTGCACGATCGCGGCCGAAACGCAGGCTATCGTTGACGCCACCGATGCCTCGAACGCCGCTCTCGACGTAGCCCGCGAGAATTCGCACCGTCTCGGTCTCTCCGATCGCTGCCGTTTCTATCACGGCGATCTCGTCGCGCCGGTGCAAACAAATCGTTACGACGTCATCGTCGCAAACTTACCATACATCCCAACGCGGGACGTGCCGAAACCGCCCGACCCGGTATCCTTCGAGCCGCGCCTCGCGACCGACGGCGGCCCCGACGGCCTGTCGCTCTACCGCCGCCTGATCCCGTCTTTACCAGAAGTGATCAATGAAGAGGGATTAGTTCTGCTCGAGGCCGCGCCACCAACAATTACAGAGCTTGCCTCAATGCTGCGCTCTACTTTCCCAAACTTCACCATCTCGGTCGAAAAAGATTACGCCGGCCTCGATCGTTACGTAAAAGCGTTCGGTCAGAGTTCGAGCGGCTTACGTGCCGGTTGAGGGGCGTCTGAATCCGAGCGGAGCCAAGGAGGGCGAGAGCTCGGAGAATCGAGCGACTGG
>JAFAOZ010000032.1 GCA_019247395.1 Vulcanimicrobiota bacterium
TCGGATTGACGCTCGCGCTGGTCGGTATTGTTGCGGCCGTCAATCAGGCAACGATGGTCGGTCCGGTCGTGAAGCGTCTCGGCGAACGCCGCACGCTGCTGGCAAGCCTTGTGGTCGCCGTCGCCGGCCTTCTGCTGATGGGCGCGAACAGCGGCGTGCTCTTTCTCGTCGCCGCCGTCATCATCTCACTGCCGATGTATCAAGCGTCGTCGCAGGCGCTGATGACCCGGCGCGTCAGCGCGGCCGAACAGGGCGAGCTGCAGGGCGCACTCGGCTCGGTTCGCGGCATCTCCATGCTGATCGGCCCTGGGCTCTTTGCCTTTACCTTCGCGCAGTTCGCGGGACCGTGGCGCTCGTTGGGACTCATGGGCGCACCGTGGATTTTAGCCGCGCTGCTCTACACGGTCTCACTCGTGCTTGCGTGGCGCGTCACGTCGCGAGCCGACGACGTCGTGCTGCCCGTTCCAGAGCCGGCGCCGCCCATCT
This sequence comes from Vulcanimicrobiota bacterium, assembly GCA_019247395.1. GTDB lineage: Bacteria > Vulcanimicrobiota > Vulcanimicrobiia > Vulcanimicrobiales > Vulcanimicrobiaceae > Cybelea. The sequence goes on from JAFAOZ010000032.1 coordinate 487, forward strand.
ACGCTGAAAGTTAAGCGAACGTAACGATCGGTTTGATCATGCGCGCCTTCGCGAAGTCGCGATAAGCGCGCGGTACGTCGTCAAGGGCGATGAGATCGGCGCCGACTTTCCGGGCGGTAACGGTACCATCTGCAATCAAACGCAATGCCGCGCGCGTATCGTCCGGACCGCACGAGTAGCTCGCAACGATCCGAAGGTCGCCGAAGTACAGGCGCTGCGAATCGATCGTAACGGGAACCTCCGGTGGAAACGGCGTGAACATGACGACCGTGCCGGCGGGAGCCGCCGCTTCGACCGCGGCGCGCATAGCCTCGGGCGTCCCCGGGCCGCAGATCACGACGTCCGCGCCGTCCGGCAACGCGCGCCGCACATCGTCGGGGTGAAAAACGTTCGCACCATTGCGCTCTGCCGCGTCGCGCCGTTCGGGTAAAAAGTCGGCGCCGAAAACTTCAGCGCCGAGCGCGCCTGCCGCCAAAACGTGCAGCAGCCCCATAACGCCGAGACCGATAACGTAGAGCCGGTCACCCGCGCGCACGCCGCTGCGCCGCAGCGATTTCACGACGCAGGCCAACGGTTCGACCAGCGAAGCGTCCGAAAACTCGACGTTCTCCGGCAACGCCAGCGTGTCGCTCAAGTTCGTTTTGGCGACCCGAAAGTATTCGGAGATTCCACCGGGATCGATCTTTGTCGCGCGCCACGTCTTGCACTGAACGTGCTCGCCGCGCTCGCAGGCACGGCACGCGAGGCAGGGAGCGTGATGGTGAACAAAGACGCGATCGCCCACAGAGAATTTCGTCGCGCCGCGCGTCTTCGTAACGACACCGGCGGGTTCGTGCCCCAAGACTAACGGAGCCTTGCGCCGGATATACCAGGACATCACGTCGCCGCTGCAAATGCCGCTCGCCATCGTTCGCACGAGCACCTCGCCGTCGGCGAGCTCCGGAATCGGTCGCTGCTCGATCCGGATATCGTCAACGTCGTAGAGCACCGCAACGCGCATTGTGTCGTTCATGGCTCGATTAAGAACTTCAAGCCCGTTCCGGCATCGAGCTCGCGAAAGGCCGTAGCAATTTGATCGAGCGAATATGCGTGCGAAACGAGTCGCGTCAGGGGAAGCGCGCGTTCCGCGATGAGATCGAAGGCAGCGCGTACGTCCGAGGGCCGAAAGTGAAACGGCGCAACGAGCCGGACTTCGTCGTAGTGCAATCGCGCGGCAAGGAACGAGACCCGCGTCTCGGCCGGCAGCCCGGCGAAGAACGAAACGGTGCCGCCGCGGCGCACGAGCGACGGCGCAGCTTCCCACAGCTCCGCCGTGCCGGTGCATTCGATCAGCGCGTCGGCCCCCCGTCCGCCGGTTTGCTGGAGAATTGCCTCGTGCATCGGCGCGTTTGATGTGTCGATGCTGCGCAGACCCAACGAATGTGCCAACTCGACGCGCTCCGGCCGGCGGCCGAAGATCGTGACGTTGTGACCCGCGCGCTGCAAGAGCAATCCGTGCAATATTCCAAAGCCGCCATTGCCCAAAATCGCGATCGCCGCATCGGGCTCGGGCGCCAGCATCACGACGGAATGCACGACGCAGGCAAGCGGCTCCAAAAATGCGCCTTCTGTATACGTGACATCGGGCGGTTTGTGAAATGCGTTGCGCTCGACGATGCGTTTGGGCACGGCGATGCAATCGGCATAGGCACCCAAAAGCATCGCCGGAATGAGATCGTCGCAGAGCTCCTCTTGCTTGTGCCGGCACCAATAGCACTGCGCGCACGGTGCGGTGTGCACGCACATCACGGCATCCCCGGGCACAAACGACTCGACGCCGTCCGCCACGGCGATCACGTCGCCGCAGAACTCGTGACCGAATCGCGTCGGCATCGGCATCTTCGGATGCCCGCGCCGGTATGTCTTGAGGTCAGTCCCGTCGGTTAACGCGGCGCGGACGCGCACAACGACGCCGCCGGGCGGCGGCGCCGGCGAACTTTCCTCGTGCAGCTCGATTCGCCGGGGCTCGACCAGCATGGCTACACGCATGCGATCAGCGCCGAACGGATCGGTTCGGGGAGAGCCCGGCTTTTATGCGTGGAACTATCGATGGCCGCCACAATAAAACTGATTGCAGCGCCGGCTTCGCCGGTACGTTCGTTGAAGCAGACCGTCTTCCAACGAATGCTCGACGCACCCACGCGCTCGATATGCGTGCGCATACGAATCCAATCGCTCATCAGCGCGGGCGCATGGTACTCCGCCTCGACGCGCACGCGCGGCAGCCAGAATTGATACTGCTCGAAGACGCTTTCGTATGGAAACCCGAGCTCTGAGAAGAGCTGCATCTCGGCATATTCGGCGAAGCGCGAGTATGCCGCGAAGTACATAATGCCGGCGACGTCCACGTCGGCCCACTGCACTTGAAGCCGCGCTTCGAAGATGCGCGCGCTGGAGGGAAGCGTCTCGCGAAACTTCGTCATTCCTTACGCCACGAATTGACGACGTAGCGCGCTAACGGATCCGCTTCGAGATTGACGCGTTCTCCGACGGCGCGTACGCCCAGCGTCGTGCGCGCAAGCGTTTCGGGTATCAGCGCAACTTCAAACGAATGGTCATCGGCGGCCGCCACGGTCAGGCTGACACCGTCAACGGCGACGAAGCCCTTATACGCGATCATCGGTGCGAACGACGGCGGCGTCTCGATACGCAGACGTTCGCCTTGGCCTTCGCGGACGCGCTCGAGCACCCGCGCTGCCGCATCGACGTGGCCGTAGACGAAGTGGCCGCCGATGCGATCGCCGGCGCGCAGTGCGTATTCGACGTTGACGCGGTCGCCTAAAGCACGTTCGCGCAACGTGCTGCGTGCGAGCGTTTCCGGAACCACATCAAACGTAATCGCATCGCCGTCAACTTTCGTTGCAGTGAGGCAGACGCCATCAACGGCAATTGAATCTTTGGGCCGCGGCTGCTCCTCTTCGACGCCCTCGCAGCGAACGGTCAACGTCAAGCCGTCGGATGCCGGCGCAACGGCGAGCACGGTGCCCCGATAGCCGATTAGACCGCTGAACACGGTCTGCCCGAGATGATGACATCGTCGCCGACGCGTTCGGCGCGGTCGAACTTCAATGTGAAGCCGGTGAGATCGGCGCCGTAGAGCGCGGGGAGCGCGCTTGCAGAACCTAAGAATCGTGGTGCGATCGCCCAGTAGATTCGATCGACGGCACCCTGCGCGAGCAGACTTGCAGCGAGCCGCGGGCCGCCCTCGCAGAGCACGCTGAGAATTCCCCGCGCGCGCAGCGCGCGCATCGCCGCGACGAGATCGAGCGGACCGTCGCCGGAAGAGTCGACGGCTACGACGTCCGCGACGTCGCGTAGCGCTTCGAAGCGATACGAACGCGAGCTTGGCGCAAGCACGATCGTCCGCGCGTAGCCCGCGAGCGGCTCGAAGATCCGGCGATTCGGTGCTAGCGCTTCACGGTCGGAGGCGACGATGCGTATGTACGGGCGCGCGCGGTCGTGGGGCGGACGCACCGTCAGCATCGGATCGTCGATGCGCACCGTTCCGGCTCCGACCATGACTGCATCGTAGGTCGTACGCAGGTCGCGCACGTATCGTTCTTCG
>JAFAOZ010000268.1 GCA_019247395.1 Vulcanimicrobiota bacterium
ATCGTGGCATCGCTTTTTGCGGCGCCCGTGGTCGCACGATTCACGAAACTAACGTACGGCGTCTGCGGTGAGACGGAGATGCTCGCTGCATCCCCGGGCCGTGAACCCGGCGTGATCGTTATGTCGACGACGTTGTCGTTGACGACGATTGGCGAGACGACGACGCCGGTGCCGCTTTCGGTCCCTTGGTCCGGAAAGAGCGACGCGTCCACAAGAACGGAGCCGTCAATGCGCTTGATGCCCGCCTTCGCGACCTGCGCCGCAAGCTCGCGCAGCACCGCGAGCGGATCGCCGGGCACGGCCTTGGTGTCGGGCGAGCCGTCGTACGCGTGGTCTTCATTCTCGAACGCGAGCGTGCCGTCGGGCTGAGTGCGTTGCGAGAGATTGGGATCGCCGCTTGCGACCAGCACGAGATCGCCGTGCAGTGTGCCCTGTGCGTCGATCGGGCCGGTGCGATAGACCGGCGTCGTCCAACGGAAACCGGGCCCTAGCAGCGCGAGGCTGGTGCCTTCGGTCAACAGCTTCGTCGTCGATGCCGGCACCATGAGCACGTTCGAATTCCGCGCGTAGAGTACGCGGTGCGAATCGAGATCGTATACTTCGCCGGCGATGATGGAATTCTTGAGACGGGGCGTTCGCGTCGGCGCGTTGATGGCCAGTGCCAGCGCCGCGGTCGCCGCCGCGATCACGCCGCGACTTCTTCGACCAAATTGAGAAACGGCCGCAGATCGGCCTCGTCGACCTCCATTCCGACGCCCTTCGTGTGGTAGCGGATGTCGTGAAAGTCCATGCCCGCCGTCATCACCAAGCCGTGTCGCTTGGCGGTCTCGCGAAACTCGCGCGTATCTTCGGGTGTGTGGGTCGCGTAAAAGACTTCGAGCCCGCGCAGGCCGTGGCCGACGAGCTCCTCGATGAGGATGCGGTCTTTGAGCCGTCCGGGGTGAGCGAGAACCGGAATGCCGCCGGCCGCCGCGATCTGCTCGATTGCATGCTCCGGCGTCGTGTAGAGTTGTGGAACGTAGCCGGGTTTGCCGGGCACGAGCGCTTCGGTGAAGGCATTATTCACGGTATCAACCACGCCGGCTCGCACCAGGGCCTTGGCGACATGCGGCCGGCCCATCGAGTGGGCGTCGCCGGCTTCGCGCGCGACGTCTTCAATCGTGATCGGATACCCAGCCTCTCGCAGACGCTCCACCATCGTGACCGCGCGCAAGCGGCGCTGTTCTTGATTGTACTCGAGCAGCTCGTTGATCGCCGAAGGCCCGAGCGGCACGCAGTAGCCCAGCACGTGAACTTCGTTCTGCCGCCAGGTCGTATTGATCTCGATCGACGGAATGACGCGCGAGCCCGGAGGCGGCTCGAACATGCCGTATGCGCCGAGCGTATCGTGATCCGAGATCGAGAACAGCTCGACGCCGCGCTCGCCCATGAAATCCGCCAGTTCTTGCGGCGTGAGCGTACCGTCGCTCATCGCGGTATGCGAATGTAGATCAACCTTCAACTTCAGCGGCCTTCTCTTCGAGCTTACGCCGCTCGACGAAGAGTGAAATGGCGGTCCGCTCGCTTTCGCCGATCGCGACGACCACGAACGACGGCGTGCAGACCAAATCGAGTCCCGCGCCCTTTAAGTAGCTCCGCGCGATGGCAACGGCCTTGACGGCCTGGTTGATCGCTCCCGCTCCGACGGCTTGCAGCTCCGAGCTGTCGCGCTCGCGCAGCGCCGCCGCGAGGGCCCCGGCCACCGCGTTGGGATTGCTTTTTGCCGAGACCTTTAGGGTCACTGCCACGCTCATGCGATACCCTTCAAAAAGATGCGCTTAATCTCATTGGCCCTTCCCGTCTCCGGATCGACCGCCACCACCGCCCCGCAGAACTGTTTGGGGCCGCTTTTTTGAACGCTAAAGCGCTCTGAAAGACCGGTCAGAAACCGGTCCAACACTGCGCCCGACTCCATCCCAATGATCCCGTGGGTCGGGCCCGTCATGCCCAGATCACTGATGTACGCCGTTCCCCCCGAAAGTATCTGCTCGTCGGCGGTCTGAACGTGGGTGTGAGTGCCGAAGACACATGAGACGCGGCCGTCGAGATACCGGCCCAGC
>JAFAOZ010000050.1 GCA_019247395.1 Vulcanimicrobiota bacterium
TGACGTAGAGCACCGCAAGCGCGAAGAAATTGAGCAGCAACGCGACGACGCTGTAGACGGGCTTGCTCGCCGCGATCGTCCACACCGCGCTCGCGATCAGAACGACCGAGAGAATCCAGAATTCAACCATCCGCTGTCATCCTGAGCGCAGCGACCGTAGGGAGCGAAGTCGAAGGACAGAACTCAATCATTGCGGGGCGGTTTCACCAGCGTGAGGCCCTTGCGCTGTTTGGTCAAAATCTCGCCACGCCAGGTCGCGGAGTAGCCGCGCTCGATGTCGGTGGTGGACTTGAGCGCCGCGACGCGGCCAAGGTCGCCCGGAATTCCGCCGGGACGATCGTCGGGCGCGCTTCCCACGCCGGCCGCCGGCGGCACGAGCAGCCGGTCTTTATCGTAGATGAACGAGCCGCGGCGAAAATCCGACATCTCAAAGCGCGGCGTGAGCACGATTGCGTCGGTGGGACACGCTTCCTCGCACATCCCGCAAAAGATGCATCGCAGTTCGTCGATCTCATAGCGCGCGGCGTAGCGCTCGCCGGGCGATCGCCGCGCATCCTCGGAGTTCTCGGCGCCGATGACCGTGATGGCGTTGGCGGGGCAGACGCTCGAGCAGAGCTCACAGCCGATGCAGCGTTCTTTGCCGTCGCCGTAGCGGCGAAGCTCGTGCAAACCGTGAAAACGCGGCGAGTGCTGCTTCTTCACCGACGGATATTGAATCGTCGGACGACGACGGAACATGAAACCGAAGGTGATCGAAAGTCCGCGCAGGATAGCGCCGACGTTGAAGAGCCGTTTACGCGTCGCCATCGAGCATCAACCTTTGTAGGCCACGATGATTGCAGTGAAGACCAGGTTCAAGGTCGCAATCGGAATGAGGACCTTCCATCCGAACGCCATCAAGCGATCGTAGCGCAGGCGTGGCAGCGTCGCCCGCAGCCACATGTAAAAGAACATAAAAAACGCCACTTTTATGACGAACCACGCGACGCCCGGAATCGCGGTCCAGCCGAACGGCGCGTTCCATCCGCCGAAGAAGAGCAGCGTCGCAAGGCACGAGACGGTCAGCATGTTGACGTATTCGGCAATGAAGAAGAGACCGAAACGAAGCCCCGAGTATTCGGTATGGAATCCCGCGACGAGCTCGGTTTCGGCTTCGACGAGATCGAACGGCGCGCGGTTCGTCTCTGCGACAGCCGTAATGACGTAGATGACGAAGCCGATGAACTGCGGGATGAAGAACCAGAGCCGCGTCTGTGCGTTCACGATGCCGTCGAGCGAGGTCGTCCCCGCGAGAATCAGCACGCCGATGAGCGAGAATCCCATTGCGAGCTCGTAGCTGATCATCTGCGCCGTCGAGCGGACGCTGCCCAGCAGCGGATACTTCGACCCCGAGGCCCAACCGCCCAGACAGATGCCGTAGATTCCGATTGACGTGATCGCGAGAATCAAAAGAATGCCCGCGTTCACGTTGCCGATGACCCACGGCGCGCCGCTGCGCGAGGCACCGAACGGGATCACGGCATAGACCGCAAACGCGGTCACCAGCGAGATGAACGGCGCAAGCTTGTAAAGCAGCGGATCCGCGGTCTCCGGCGTGAGATCTTCCTTGAGCAGCAGCTTGGCCGCATCCGCCGCCGGCTGCAGCAAGCCCCATGGACCCACTCGATTCGGGCCCGGACGCAGTTGCATCCAGCCCAGAATCTTGCGCTCGACGAGCATCGCATACGCAAACGAGGTGATCACGACGAAGAGCAAGAGCGCCGATTTGATTAACACGATCGCCCACAACGCCATCGTTATGCCCTCATACCCGCGAGCGTCGGATCGTGCTGCCACGTGCCGCCGCCGGAGAGAATGAGCCGTCCTTCGAGACGCGCTCCTTCGCTGCGCTGCGGAGCGCTCCTCAGGATGACACTTTCGGTCTCAAATCTTTGGTCGCCAATGTCAAACTGCGGGGCGGTTTTTGCAACGTGCGCCACGACGATGCGGTGGAGCTCTTCGTGCGAGGGTATCGTAACGTCGAGCTGTTCGGCGAGACCGCAGA
>JAFAOZ010000161.1 GCA_019247395.1 Vulcanimicrobiota bacterium
GGCGTCGTCGACGTCGAGTTTAATACCTCGGTCGGAGAGGCGCCGTCGCAAATTATTGAGTTGTAAGTCGACGATCTTGAGCAGCTCTTCCTCGTCGAGCGCGTGGAAGACGATGATCTCGTCCACGCGATTGAGAAACTCCGGCCGGAAGTGCTGGCGCAGCTCGTCGAGCACGGTGGCGCGCATGACGGCATAATCGGCGCCGTCGAAGGAGCCCTTGTAGTCGAGAATGCGATGGCTGCCGATATTCGAGGTCATGATGACGATCGTGTTTTTGAAGTCTACGGTGTGGCCTTGACCATCCGTCAGCCGCCCGTCGTCCAAGATCTGCAAGAAGACGTTGAAGACGTCAGGGTGCGCTTTCTCGACTTCGTCGAATAGAATCACGGAGTACGGCCGGCGACGCACCGCTTCGGTGAGCTGGCCGCCCTCTTCGAATCCGATGTAGCCCGGCGGTGCTCCGAGCAATCGCGCGACGGTGTGCCGCTCTTGATACTCCGACATGTCGATGCGAATCAGCGCACGCTCGTCGTCGAAGAGATACTCTGCCAACGCCCGTGCAAGCTCGGTCTTGCCAACGCCGGTCGGGCCGAGGAAAATAAACGAGCCGATTGGCCGATTCGGATCGGCCACCCCCGAACGCGAACGAAGCACCGCTTCGGCCACCGCGTCAACCGCTTCGTTCTGACCGATCACGCGGCGATGCAGTTCGTCCTCGAGATGCAGCAACTTTTGTTTTTCGCCCTCCATCAGCTTGGTGACGGGGATTCCGGTCCAATGCGAAATCACGCCGGCGATATCGTCTTCGTCAACTTCTTCCTTCGAAAGCCGAGCGCCGTCGCCGTCCTTATGCGCGAGCCGCTCCTCTTCCGCGGACAGTTCTTTTTGCAGTTCCGCCAAGGTACCGTAACGCAGCTCCGCGACGCGGTTGAGATCGTATTGGCGCTCGGCCTGTTCGATTTGCACTTTCGTCTGCTCGATTTGATCGCGCAGCGTGCGCAGCTTGATCGCGGCGTTCTTCTCCGCATCCCAGCGAACGCGCAACCGAGCTTGATCCTCACGCAGCGACGCGAGTTCTTTCTCGATCTGCTCCAATCGCCGGCGGCTGGCCTCGTCGTTCTCCTTGCGAAGTGCTTCGCGCTCGATCTCGAGTTGCAGAACGCGGCGCGAGACTTCGTCGAGCTCTTGCGGCATCGAGTCGATCTCGGTCCGCAACTTCGCGGCGGCCTCGTCGACTAAGTCGATCGCTTTATCGGGCAAAAAGCGGTCGGTGATATAACGGCTGCTCATCGTCGCGGCCGCAACCAGCGCGCCGTCTTTGATTCGCACGCCGTGATGCGCTTCGTATTTCTCTTTCAAGCCACGCAGGATGGAGATCGTATCCTCGACGCTGGGCTGATCGACCATCACGGGAGCGAAGCGCCGCTCGAGAGCCGCGTCTTTCTCGATATATTTTCGGTATTCGTCGAGCGTCGTCGCCCCGATCATGTGCAGCTCGCCGCGCGCCAGCATGGGCTTGAGCAAATTGCCGGCGTCCATTGCGCCTTCGGCTTTGCCGGCACCGACGACGGTGTGCAGTTCGTCCACGAAGAGCACGATTTGGCCTTCGGACGCCGCGACGTCTTTGAGCACGGCTTTAAGCCGCTCTTCGAACTCACCGCGATACTTGGCGCCTGCAATGAGCGCGCCCATATCGAGCGAGACGATGCGCTTGTTCTTCAAACCCTCCGGAACGTCGCCGCGCACGATGCGCTGCGCCAATCCTTCAACGATGGCCGTTTTGCCGACACCCGGATCGCCGATGAGCACCGGATTGTTCTTGGTGCGGCGCGAGAGCACTTGAATGATGCGGCGAATCTCTTCGTCGCGCCCGATCACGGGGTCGAGTTTGCCGCGCTCGGCTTCGAGCGTCAGGTCTCGCCCATAGCGCTCCAGCGCTTTATACGTGCCCTCAGGATCTTTGGTCGTGACGCGCTGGTTGCCGCGCACGTCGCGCAATGCTTGCAGCAGTTTATCTTTCGTGAGCCCGGCATCGCGGAAGAGCTTCCCCACCGCTCCGGACGATTGCGCCATCGCGAGCAGCACGTGCTCGACCGACGTGTAATCGTCTTGAAGCGCCTTCGCTTCGTTCTCGGCGACGCTCATGATACGAGCTAGGTCTGGCGAAAGCGTCACCTGCGCGTTGTCCGCTCCGCTGCCCGTCAGGCGCGGAAGCTTGCCAATCGCTTCGTCGGCGGCGCGCGCAAGAGCTTTTGGGTCGCCGCCGGCTTTGGCAATAATGTCGGGCGCGATCCCGCGCTCTTGTTCGAGCAGCGCGGCGAGCATATGCTCCGGCGCGGTCTGCGTGTTGTGCTCGTGGAGCGCGCGGGAATACGCGGCATTGAGCCCGTCGCCAACGCGCTCGGTCATCTTCTCTACGTTCATCGTCCAATCATGATACCGCGTGCGTAAACCGATGGTTGCAGGGGCTTCCTGCCGCCAAAGGAGCGCACGGCACCCAGCCGTAAGGCGCGACGATGCTCGAAATTGCGGGCGGTGCCGTACGAGCCTACTACCTCTTCGACGTTGCCGACACGATCGACTTAGGCCGGATGAGTGCGCTCGGCGGCGAGACGCGGGCCCCCGCCGCACTGCCGTTGCGCAGCGACGCGCAGCCGTATCTGCAGTTTCCGGTCCCGCCGCTGGTCGCAAATCTCGCGGAAACCGAACTTGACGGCCTCGCCTGCAGCGTTCGTTTGAAGTTTTACGACTACGGCGTCATCTCGCTGCGACTGACTTTCGCTGCGCCGGCATCATGGAACGACCTCATCGCCCTCACCGAGCGCACGCGCGGCGACGATCGCATGACAGAGTTTGCGCAAGCGACGGTCACCCGGATCTGCAACGATTATGCGAACGCCTTTGACGAGCGGCATCCGGCGCTGATTGAAGATTACCTCATCGTCGAAATTGACCGGTTCGCCCAACCCATCGATGCGGAGACGCTGTTGCGCGATCACTCCGCGGCTCTCGCGAGCCTCTTACTCGGCGAGCGGCGACGGCTTTCACCTTCGGAGACCGTCGAAGCGCTACGGACGCGATTTTCTTACCACGAGGACGATTTGACCATCGTGCAATGGGATACGGCGCTCGTCTACGATAGCGGCGAGAGCGCACGCGCCATCGAAGAGATTTTAGAGTTCGCCAACTCGCAGCTGCTCGAACTGCGTACCTACGACGCGCTGCTCGACCACGAGCTCGACAGCATTTATAAGATGCAGCCCGGCGAGACGTCGCGCTCGCTGCGGGGCCGCCGCGAAGCCGAACAAGCTGCGACGCTGCGCTATCTGATCGTGGACGTGCTCGAGCTGATCGACCGCTCGAGCAACGCGCTCAAAGTCGTGGGCGACGCTTATTATGCGCGCATTTACCGCACCGCCGCGGCGCGGCTCGGGCTCGCCGATTGGCAGCGGCAAATCGATACAAAACTCGCCAGCGTCGGCGAGATGTATCGCTTCTTCAACGACGAAGCGCGCAGCCGCCGCGACGAATTCTTAGAAGTGATTATCGTGGTGCTGATCGGGGTGGAAGTCGTGATTGGGATCTTAACGCTGCTGCATTTATAGCTCGAGCGCGACCGCAACGGCGCCGTCTTCGGTCCACTCGGCGCCGAGCGCCATGACTTCCGCCAATCGCGTTCCCATTGTTTCGTTCAACGCCGACATCATCCGATCGTATTCGCGCTGCTCGGTATGTTCGCGCTGAACCTCGAGCGAAGCCAACTTCGCATCGACGAAACCTAAGAGCATCGCTGCACGCTCGCGGCCTTCCTGAGCGGCATTCGTGTCGGAATAATTCTGCAGCGCGCCGACAGCGGCTAAATGCTGCAAAGCGCACGCCTTCAGAACGGTTTGTTTCACTTCACGCATCGCGGAGAGCGCCTGCCGCGCGTACATGCGCGCATCGTCGAAGCAATCCAGCGCGATGAAATATGCCGCCATGTTCGCAAGGTCGTTCGCGACCGACCGGCGATTTTGCGTCGCCTCGTGGCCGGCGCGCGCTTCCTCGGCGCGCTGCAATGCGGCGGCCGCGTCGCCCGCAGCGAACTCGGCTTCGGCCAAATTCCCTGCGATGGATGCTGCTGGGCGCTCCAAGCCAAGCGCCACGTAATAGGCGAGCGCTTCGGCGTAAAAGCGGCGTGCGCCGGGCACGTCGCCGCGGCGCATTCGTGCCGTGCCGAGATCGCCGAGCGCCAACGCCTGAAGCCGTCGGTTATCCAATCGGCGCGCGGCGAGAAGAGCTTCCTCAAGTAAACTTTCCCCCTCGGTGCTGCGGCCGAGAGCTCCAA